>JABUSX010000249.1 GCA_021442545.1 Eubacterium sp.
TCGATTCCCGTTTTCCGCTGACGGAATTGATCATCGCCTTGCCGTTGTAAAGACGCAGGGCGCGCTCGAGCGCTGCCGGATCGGACGTATCGATCTGCAGAGGAAGTGCCGTCACTTCCTGCAATCCCGTTACCACACGTTCCATGACAGCAGGCTCATCGATTCCGGGAAGGCCGACATTGACATCCAGGATCTCGGCTCCGCTTTTTTCCTGTTCGATTCCCTGCGACAGAATGAAATCCAGATCGTTTTCGCGCAGGGCCTTCTGGTATTTCTTTTTTCCGGTCGGATTGATCCTTTCCCCGATCACAACAGGACCATCCCCGATCACGACCGCCTGTGAATAGGAGGTGACCACGGTTCGATGCTTCTTTTCGGGATATGAGACCGGAATGCCGCGGCACGCAGCAGCCATTTCGCGGATGTGTGCGGGTGTCGTCCCGCAGCAGCCGCCGACGGCATGCACGCCGAGCTCTGCGATCTGCTTCATCCATCCGGCGAATCCCTCCGGGGTGATGTCATAAACGGTCTTTCCGTTTTCCACACGCGGAAGTCCCGCATTCGGTTTGACAAATACCGGAACAGAGGACACTTCCAGCAGCCTCTTTACGATCGGAAGCATCTGCTCCGGACCGAGCCCGCAGTTCATTCCGACCGCATCGGCGCCGAGCCCTTCGAGCATAGCTGCCGTCGAATCCACCGTACCGCCCGTCAGAAGCTTTCCGGATCCGTCATAGGTCATCGAAACGCAGACGGGAAGATCACTGTTTTCCTTCGCCGCCAGAAGGGCCGCCTTCGCCTCATAGGAATCGTTCATCGTCTCGATCAGGATCAGGTCTGCTCCGGCTTCGGCTCCATAGCGGACGACCTCTCCGAAGAGTGACACGGCATCCTCGAAGGGCAGATCTCCCATGGGTGCAAGCAGCTTTCCCGTCGGTCCCATCTCGAGAGCCACGAAGAGATCTCCTCTGTCCGCTTTCCCGTTTTCATCCATTTCCCTCAGGACGTTTTCACGGGCGGTTTTCGTATTCCGGACCGCTGCCGTCACGATCTCCTTCAGATCTTCGGGATACTTCAGGGCATTCGCACCGAAGGTATTTGTCAGAACAATATCGGAACCGGCCCGGTAGTAGCTCTCCGCAAGCCCGATGATCTCATCCGGATGCGAAAGATTCCACCTCTCCGGAAGCTCTCCGGCCTTCAGCCCCCTCGTCTGCAGAACGGAGCCTGTCGCCCCGTCCAGAACCAGTCTCTTTTTTCCAAGATAATCCCGAAAATTCATTTTTTCCTTCTTCCGTCATTTCTTCAGTCTGCACATTCCGTGTTTTCCACGTCCGTCAGATTCCATATTTCCTGCTTCCGGCCTGTCTGTATTCACAACATCCGGCCTGTTCCGTATTTTCCGCTTCCGGTATACAGGGTCTTCTCTTCACACATGCATGTTCAGAATGTCCGTCAGATTCCGGATGATCGCTTCCGCGACCTCGGGCTTGTTCATGGAATACACATGAACATGCCGGATCCCGTTTGCGATCAGGTCTATGATCTGCTCACTCGCATACACGATGCCCGCCTGCATCATGGCCTTCGGATCCGAACCGAAACGGTCCACGATGGCGCGGAACCGGTCGGGTACGTTGGTGCCGGACATGGCAACGGATCGGGAAAGCTGTTTTGCCGTTGTGATCGGCATGATGCCCGGTACGACCGGAACCTGGATGCCGATGTCCTTCGCACGATACAGGAAGTTGTAGAAGATATTGTTGTCAAAAAACATCTGTGTCGTCAGAAAATCACAGCCCGCGTCGACTTTCTCTTTCAGATGTTTCAGATCGTCTGCCTTGTGTTCACACTCGATGTGTCCCTCCGGATAACAGGCCCCGCCGATGCAGAAATCCCCCTTCTTCCGGATCTCGGCAACCAGCTCGCCGGCATAGTGATAATCCTCTTCCATGCAGCCGCCTTCCGGGATATCGCCCCGCAGCGCCAGCACGTTGGTGATGCCGCGGTTTTTATATTCATCCAGCATGTCCTCCACGATCTCCCGAGTTGAGCTCACGCAGGTCAGATGTGCCAGAACCGGAACGCCCGTCTTTTCCTGGATCTGCTGTGCCAGTTCGGCCGTGAAGGCGCTGCGGCCGCCGCCTGCCCCGTAGGTAACGGAAATATAGGCCGGCTTCAGGCTCGCGATGCTCTCACAGGCCCGCAGAACATTTTCGAATTTTTCCGATGATTTCGGCGGAAAAACCTCAAAAGAGATCGTCACCTGTTCGGATCCGATGATATCTTTGATCTTCATAAAAAACCTCTTTCTGTTTTTACAGCAGCAAACTCAGGATGACCGCAGAAAGCGCAACAATCGCAAACAGTGCGATGATCAGCTTCCGGGAATTATACACAAGACCGACGCATTCCCGGACAAAGGCGTTCGGCCAGAAATACCATTTCGTCCGGCTTCCGATCCCCTCGGCCTTCAGACCGGCTTCTCCGGCCAGCACGCCGCTTCGGAACACATGATAATTCGTTGTCGAAAAAATGACCCCGGCATCCTTCTTCCGTTCCTCAATGATTGTCCTGGAAAACTGCATATTCTGCAATGTTGTCTTCGATTCCGTTTCCGGAATGATGCATTCTTCCGGGATCCCCTGTTCCAGAAGATAGCGCTTCATGGCCTCTGCTTCCGCACAGGGTTCATCCGGACCCTGCCCTCCGGAGGGGATGAACACGGCTTTCTTTCCTGTCAGCTCCAGCTGCCTTTTCCAGAACCAGACCGCCCTGTCCACTCTTCCCTGAATCAGCGGAAACAGCGTGCCGTCCTTTTTGATGCCGCAGCCGAGTATGATGATAAAATCCTTATCCGGCTTCGGAACGTGTCTGGCTGCGATCAGTCCGCAGATCATCGTACTCAGCATAAAGGAAAGGAAGAAGCTGAAAACCGCCAGAAGCACATACTGTGCCCTCAGCGAAAAATCATTCACCGGCATATTTCTGAACAAAGCATGCAGTACATTCGGAAGGATAATGCAGATAAAAACACCGGCTATAAGAACCAGGCTGATTCCGATTCCCAGAAGATTCTTTTTCCGATATCCTTCTTTGCGGATCAGCTGCAGATTGCTGATCGTCAGAGAAATGCTGAAGATCAGGATAAAGGGGATCGCACAGATAACAAACACTTCGAAGGCATAACGTATGTAAGTCAAAAGTATATCCAAATTGTAATTCTGGTACCGGGGCAGGACCAGAATACTCAAACCCACGATCATCAGGGTCAGGACAGCCAGAAAGATCAGCAGACCCCCTGACTGAAGCGTGGTATAAGAATACAGATCTCTCCGGATTCCGTGAAGGAAAGACTCCAGAAGCAGAGCGCAGAAAGCGATCATCGTGATCATCACATCCAGCATCAGGACAGGCCACCGGTTGAAATCTGTGGGAGAGCAGAACTTCAGCATTCCCAGTGCATTCACCTCAAAAACAAAATATCTGGCCTCAGTTTCTTCTCCGTCGACGCGGACCACTCTTTTTTCCGTGTAACCTTCGATCTCTCTGCCGTCACTGTCCTCGGGTCTTTCCGGGCTGATATTTATAAGCCCGACCTCTGAGCTTCCTTTTCCGGCAGCCCGAAAATGAAAGAGCTGTGCATCGCCCTCCCGTTCCTTGCCTGTATATTCCACGACCGACGGGTCTTCCACAATGACCTCGGCCTCTTCATAGCGTTTCTGGCTGTCCGGTATCCGGATCGTATATTCCCTGCTGCCCGCAAGAAAAAATCCGATCATGACGACATTGAATCCCGCGATCAGAAGGAGCACCGCGATCCGTACCCGTTTTCGAATTCTGTCCATAATCTGTTCTGTTTCGATCCGTCACAGATCCTGAAGATCCGCAGTTCTCGAATCAGGAAGGGCATGAAACATGCCCTTTCCTCCTTTTTTCTCTGTTCTGTCTTTTCTGTCTGCTTTACACAATATCTTCCGAACCGAAGGGATCTCCGCACTCCGGACAGAACCTCGGCGGTTTCGTCGGATCTTCGGGCTCCCAGCCGCATTTATCACATTTGTATTTTGGAGCGGTTCCCGGTCTCCTTGCACCGCATTCCGGACAGAAGTTGCCGGTGATTCCCTTTTTACCGCAGGCGCAGTCCCACGAAGCGGTCTTTTTCTCCGGCTTTTTCGCTCCGCATTCCGGGCAGAAATTGCCGGTGATTCCCTTTTTGCCGCAGGCGCAGTCCCATGTATCGGCAGGTGCTTCCGGTTTCTTTGTTCCGCATTCCGGACAGAAATTGCCGATGATCCCCTTTTTGCCGCAGCTGCAGTCCCAGGCACCGTCGGCAGGAGCCGGCTTCTTTGCACCGCATTCCGGACAGAAATTGCCGCTGGCCTTCGTACCGCAGGCGCATACCCAGGAATTGGCTGCAGCCGCTGCCGCAGCTTCGGCCTGCACCTTCTGCGCATGCTGCTGGTACACGTTCTGCTGCGTCATCACCTGAGACATGGCCGACATATTGTTTGCACCCATTCCCTGTGCCATGTTCATGCCCATGAAGGCCATCGGTGCACCGCTCTGGTTGGCCGCCGCCGCACGCATGGCATCCTGTGTGGCCGTCGCCATCGAGCCTGCCATGACATTGCCCGCACCGACAAAGGCTGCCTGCTGCATCTGGGTGATCTTCTGTTCATCTTCTTCGGAAGCGCGGACGCTGGAAATACCGAATTCCACGATCTCGATCCCGCGCCGGTTGCGCCATTTTTCCGAAAGGATCTCGTTCAGCGCATCCGCGATCTCCATCGTATGCGAAGGAAGTGCCGTATAGTCCACGCGGGAAAGCTTTCCGAAAGCCGGCCCCAGAGCCGTCAGCAGTTCCGTCTTCAGCTGGCTGTCCAGTCTGCTGCGGTCATACGCATCCTCTACGTTGCCGCAGACATTGGCATAGAAAAGCAGCGGATTGGAAAGCCGGTAGCTGTACTCGCCGAAGCATTTCAGTCCGATGTTGATCGTAAAGCCGATGTCCTCATCCACGACCTTGAACGGCACCGGATTCGGCGTGCCGTATTTATTTCCGATGATCTCCTTGGTGTTGAAATAGTAAATGCGCTGGTCCTTTGCAGGCTCGCCGCCGAAGGCGAACCTTTTTCCGATATTGGAAAAGACCGCAGTGAGGTTGTCTTTATTCAGTCCGCCGGCAAAGAGACTCGGTTCGGTGGAAGCATCAAAAACAAATTCGCCCGGCTCGGCGCAGACTTCCACGACCTTTCCCTGTTCCACAATAAGCATGCACTGCCCGTCCGCAACCGCAATAATGGATCCGGAGGAGATGATATTATCCGTTCCTTTTGTATTGCTGGAACGTTTTCCGGTGCGCTTCTGCCCCTTTACGACAAGCACGGTTTCCGGAATCGCTTCACAGTAAAAATACTCTTTCCACTGGTCGGCAAGCGTGCCGCCCAGAGCACCCAGTCCTGCTTTAATAAGTCCCATTGTCTAACCCCTTTCTGGTTTGATATTTCACCGCCTGTTTCTGCGACGGTCTTCCTGCTACTTGGTTTTCAGCGGAATCCTGGTCTTCGTGGAATACAGGAAAACATCACTTCGTTTTGTCAGCTTCAATCCGTTTCCGATCACATACTGATGGGCATCCTGCGTAACGATCGATTTCAGCTGCGACTTTATGCCCAGACATATGAGCAGCGCGATCAGAACAGGAATCCCGATTCCGACGAGGAAAAATGCTCCTCCGGTCATCGGCGGCTTCAGAGCCAGGAAGTTGATCAGCATCATAATCGCAATGAAAATACCGCTCAGCCCTCCGAACATGCCCCAGAATTTTCCCCAGGAGATCGGAAGATCCCCGACCAGCTTGCCTGTCTGCCCGTTCATGGCAAAGAGGAAATTCTTATCGTTCCATTTCGTTGCCAGCATCCAGACGGGAAGCATGGCATATTGTGCCTTTCCCTTCTGTCTGATGTTGACTTCCGACTCTGTTGCGGCCCAGGAATCATACCCGATCATGGTCGAATCGATTTCTTTCATGAAGGTGGATTTTACGCGGTCCTTCATGCGGGAAGCGCAGAATTTTTCGTCCTGATCGTACTTATCGGCAAGAAAGCCCGGCATATAGGCCATGGTAAAAGGTTTTAATTCCTTATAATCAAAAGGTTCGATGCTGTCCATGTGGCCGTCCGGCATACGGGTGGAACCGTCCACCGGTACTCTTTCGAAAGAAAGATTTCCGCCGCGGGTAACCGCATAATGCCTCGTGATGATGACTTCATATCTCTGCGTGAGCCTTGTGGTTATGACCTGCGCACTGTAATTCACCGTACCGTCGACATTTCCGTCGTACATCCAGAAAGGAACATAGACCCCCTGGATATCATTAATGTGGTTATCCGATGCGAAGGAACCCGGAAGCAGTATCTTCCCTTTGTAATGCTCCTTCAGTGCAGCAATCGCCTGTTCCTTACTTGTCTTAAACGGAAGAATATAATCCGGCTTCAGGATCCCGGAGACTTTTCCCGGAATAACTGTCTGGTTGCCGCAGTAGGGGCAGCAGGTTGCCGCCGTGTTTTCGTCGCACACCAGTTCCGCACCACAGGAAGGGCAGCTGTAGCTTTTCATGTTCTGATGCGCATCCGCCCACTCTACGCGTTTTTCCGCCGAAGCCGGTTCCGCCTTGTCTCCGACGGTCTGTCCGCCTGCAGCGGTCCCGCCGCTTTCCGCCGTTTTCTCTCCGCCGGCCGCTTCTTTTCCGGCAGCTGCCTGTGCAGCCGCCTCCTTTTCCGCAGCCTCCTTCTCAGCTGCCTCTTTTTCTTCGGCGGCCTTCATATTTTCGGCAGCTTTCTCGTTTTCAGCGGCCATGGCAGCCTCGATCTCTTCGACCGTGTAGCTGCTTCCGCAGTAATCGCACTCAAGCTTTCCCGACTCCCCCACGAAATGCAGAGGACCTCCGCAGGCTGAGCACTTATAATTTGTAACCTGTGCCGGCAATTTTCAATCTCCTCCTGAATATCAGAATCTTCTGCCGAAAAGCCGGGACCTTTCCGCTTTACATCCTTCGGAAAGATCCGGCTTTTCTGAAGATCCGAAACTTTTCGGCTTATCTGCTGTTCCGAACGCTCATCAGCAGATCCGCATTCGCTTTTTCTATGCTGTTGAAGCTGTTGTACACACTTTCCATATTCGAATTGGTCGGTACATACCAGCTGTAGTTCTGATAATACCTGAGAATATCATCCGACTGGAAGATATAGCCGTGGCGGGCATAGATCTCGTTGATCGCCATCTGAAGAGCCGTATCGGAAAGATTGCTCACCTCTCCGTAGGAAAGCGTCCGGCTGCTGCTGTCCGGGAAGACCAGTCCCGTCGTATCGATCATGCCCGTCCCTGTCTTCTTATTGTTCCGGACGGTGTTCATCAGCTCAACGTTCGATTTTTCCACGATGTTGAATGTATTGTATACACTCTCCATACTCGAATTCGTCGGTCTGTACCAGCTGTAATTCTGATACTGTCTGAGAATATCATTCGACTGGAAAATATAGCCGTGGCGGGCATAGATCTCATTGATCGCCGACTGGAGATCCGCATCCGACAGCTTATTCAGCTCTTCGTATGTGAGCATCCGGTAACTGCTGTCCGGGATGATCATTCCGGCCGTATTCTGCTGTGCCTGCTCCGCATACTTCCTGTCCCGGACTTGTGTCAGCAGTTCAACATTGGCCTTTTCAACGTTGTTCAGCGTGTTGTACACCCTCTCCATACTGTTATCCGTCGGCACGTACCAGCTGTAAGCCAGATAGTGTCTGAGGATCTCATTTGTCTGGAAAATATACCCGTGGCGGGCATAGATGTCATTGATCGCCATCTGGAGGGAATCAGCGGAATAGTTATTCACCTCTTCATACGTGAGCGTCCGGCTGCTGCTGTCCGGGAAGATCAGTCCTGTTGAATCGTATACTGCTTCCGCAGATACAACAACTCCCGGTGCCGTAACTGCAGCCGTCATGCAGCCGATCATCACCATCATTCCGATTGCCGCGATCCTGTTTTTCATTGTCTTCTTCATATGCCTATTCACCCCTTTCCGCAAATGTGCGTCTGACGCACCCGGGATCTTTCGAAAAAGAACAGATGCGCCGCCTTGTGAGACTTTTCATGTTTATATTTTGAATCAAAACGCATGACTTTTCAATACGATACACGTATATGAAAGCAACTTTTAAGATTTCCCGCATCCGGGATACCGTTTTTATTCACATTCTCAAACATCCCGCAGCTGAGATCCTGTTTTTTAATCTGCATTCTCAGATATCCTGCAGCTGAAATTTCGTTTTTCAATCTGCATTTTCAAACATCCCACAGCTGAAATCCCGTTTTCAGATCACATTCTCAAACGCCCCGCCTCCGTTGATACCTGTTAATTTTTCCAGCTGATACACAGCTTTATCGTAAGTCATGGACACATCCGGGACTGCATCCATTCCCAGTCCGGATCTGCTGCTGTGATTGCACATGACTATATTTTCCGCGTTGCTTTTCAGTTCCGACAATGCAGATGCATACTCCTCCTCTGTTATCACTTTGCCGCTGCCGTCACGGCATTCCTCCGTACGGGTCATTTCCCCGTCTGCTGTGCCTGCATTTTCTGTAATCATACAAAACAGATCCTCTTCAGAGAGTTTTCCGTCAAGACCCGTCCTGAAAGCACGGCAGTATTCTCTGCTTGTTTCACCGCCCTCGAAGGTCCACGCATATAATGCATTTTCTCCTTCTCTCTGAAAAAGACAGTACGACATCCCTGCCGCCGCCGCATAATCCCAGTCGTGCTCCAGCATCGGCACGAGTGATCCGTCAAAGGAAAACACCTTCAGTACGGTATGATCCTTTTCCGATGCCGAGGCGTAGATCAGTTCTTCAACTGCGTCACCGTCAACATCGACAAGCGTGATCGCGGACGGTTCCCCATCCTGATGCGCACCGGACATTTCCCCATCCCACTGCCACGTATATGCCCGGATCGCCTGTTCATTATTTTTCAGTTCGGAAAGATATGCTGCATACGCAGCGTTCCGCCTTGCAGGAACGTTCATCTGTTCCTCTGCGCTCAGATCCTCCCAATTCCCTGTTTCAGGAACGCACGCAGAAAAAGGTTCCGCTTCCGCAGATGCAGATCCTGCAAAAGCAGTACCCGCAAAGGCCGTGAAGCCGGTCATAACCATCATTCCGAATACCGCGATACGTTTTATCATCATTTTCTTCATCTTTCCGTTCTCCGTTTTCAATAATCTTTTTCACTGCATCTCTGCATTTCTTATGTTCCGGTTGATGATTGAATTATAGAATGCGCGTCTTTCAGATTTGTTCTCAGAATGTACAGAGATTCCGAAAATGAATAGGAAACTTTATTTCCAGACAAAGATTAAGCAGGAATTGAATTTTGAAAAGCTTCAATATGTGTAAAACAAATTGTTAATTTGTATTGACGTTGTGCATATGTCAGAATATACTCAATTCTATTATGAGAGTTTTTTCAACACACCTTCCAACATTCCGACTAATAACAGAAAGGACGGCATGAAATGGCAAGCACAAACATAAACATCCGCATTGACAGTAATATAAAAAAGGCTGCTGAAGACCTGTTCAGCGATCTTGGATTAAACATGACCTCCGCTATTACCATGTTTCTGAAAAGTGCCATTAACTGCAACGGCATCCCCTTTGAAATTAAACGCCCCGCCATGAAAGAAGAAACGATCGCAGCTCTTGCAGAATATGAAGAAATGAAAAAACACCCTGAAAACTATAAACACTATAGTTCTTTTGATGATCTTCTTGATGAGGTGACTGCAGATGCTTGACATCATTGCCTCGAATCAATTCAGAAAAGATTTGAAACTTGCCGGAAAACGAGGCAAAGACCTCGGAGAACTCCGCAGAGTTGTCAATCAACTTGCTTCCTGCCAGCCACTTGCAGAAAAATATCATGATCATCATTTGTCCGGAAACTATTCCGGTTTCAGAGAATGTCATATAGAGCCTGACTGGCTCCTGATTTATCGAATAGACGGGAATGACCTGGAATTGTTTTTACTTCGAACCGGGTCGCATTCAGATTTGTTTTAACCTCGTATTCCGAAAAAACGGCCGGAATATCTTCTGGTTATCTAAAACATATAACTACTACAATCCCGGTGCTGACAGCAAATACTTTTTTCAAAAAACATAGGCCGGCTCCCGGATTTTCATCCTTGAGCCGGCCCATGTTCATTTCTCTCTGCCGTTATTTCGATTTTCAGAACTGTTCTGCTGCCTTCACGGCTTTCTTCCAGAAAATGAAAGAGACCAGGAACAACACAAGTATCACAATGATCTGTACGATCTGCATAAAGGCGGGTCCTCTTGCTGCCGTAAGGACGAAGCTTCCTATCATCAGGGCAAAAGCGAGGATCAGGTTCGGGAACAGGTACAGTGTCAAGGCTGCTCCCTGCTTCACGACCTCGACCTCATTCTGCCAGTTCAGCTTTCTGTGCTTCATACCGGTCAAAAGACCGAAGCAGGTGGAAAAGAACGATAAGGCTATGATCACGCCGATATTCAGCAGCGTCCCGATCACGCCGGCACCGGACATAATGCTCACTACCGCTGTGGCAAAGATACCTGTCGGCAGCATCAGGGCGAGATTAAACATTGCTTTTCCCTTGCAGTCGTCTTTCGGGGCGATCGGCAGGCTCTTTATGATCCAGTAATTTTTCCCTTCAATAGAAGGGGATATGCACGTCGTAGCGACCATCCCGAGGAAGAAATACAGAGCAAAGGGAATAGCCGGGTACACCATCTGCATCGTAACCGGTGCGCCATGGAGAAAGATCGACAGCAATGTGTCCGGTCCTACGATCAGTGCGGCGATGCCGATAATAACGGTCAGGATCTCGCCAAGAAATGCATTGACCATATATGTTGTGGAACCGGTCATCCGTTTCCACTCCTTCATGGCGATCGCAGCAGGAATGCTGCGCAGACTGAAATCAACGGATTTCTTTTCTTTTTTAACGGTTCCCTCTGACAGACGGGAATTGATCTTCCGGTAAAATTTGCTGACGATCAGGAAGAAAAGTTCGTACAGGATCACCGGAACGACGATCATAAGAATAAAACTCAGAATATCCTGCTCTGTCACGGCACGGGCAAACCACTTTGCTCCCGGAAGAAAATCTGCAATCATATCGACGATCCCGGACACCCCTGTCATCAGTCCCGTAACGCCGACCTTTTCCACGTAATTGCTGAGGAAAAAACCGGAGAACGATATCGGGATAACAACGATGAGCGCGACGATCGTTCCCACCATGGTCATGGACTTATTTTTGGATCTTGCCCCGATCATGGTGACGATCATGCTTATGGCCGACGCTATGAGCATGGGGATGATCGGCAGGAAGGGCATCATGACGATCCACATGACTGCTTTTCCCACGGTCAGGTTTCCTGACAGACCGTATCCTACCAGCATTGCAATCGGCAGCGCCGTCGTCCAGATCACGCTGTTGCAGTACATATACAGGAATTTCGAACTGACCACCTGCTTGATTTCAAAGGGCATGGAGACCAGCATATTGTAGTCACGGGACCCGAACAGATATCCGCCCGATTTCAGAAGCGTCAGGAAAAAGCTTACCGTGAAGATGACCACACCCGTCATTGCCGGCAGTTTTTCTCCCATTCCCGCCTGACCGAGGCCGAATGCATAGGCAATGAGGAGCCCGGCCAGTACGACCCCCAGGATCACTTCACCGACTATGCCGCCTATCATTCTTCTCTTCGTCTTCCTGTCATCTGAATACTTCAGAATATTTAACCGGCTCGAGGCACGAAGCATCGTCCTGAGCAGCAAAAAAGTATTGTCTTTAGTTTTCATGATCCGTGACCTCCAGGAAGACTTCTTCCAGTGACTTGTCTCCTATGAGTTCTTCCATGTTTCCTTCCGCAATAATCCTGCCGCCCTTGATGATCGCGATCTTATTGCACAGTTTCTGTGCAACATCAAGGACATGCGTCGAGAAGAAGACCGCTGCCCCTTCTTCGCATGCGGTGTGCATAATATTCTTCAGCGTGAATGCAGCCTTAGGATCCAGGCCGACAAAGGGCTCGTCCAGAACAAGGAGCTTCGGTTTATGGATCAGTGCACCTATAAGTGCCACCTTCTGCTTCATTCCGTGGGAATAGGCGGAGATCAGATCCCCGAGCGCATCCGCTATCTCAAACTGCTTCGCGTAGCGGTCGATCCGTTCCTTCCTGTCTTCGGCGGAAACCCGGAAGGCGTCCGCAACAAAGTTCAGATACTGGATCCCCGTCAGATTTTCATACAGATCCGGATTATCCGGGATGTACGCGGTGACCTGCTTGCATTCCATCGGTTCCGTCTTCACGGAATGTCCGTTTATATAAATCTCTCCTTCGTCAAAATCCAGCACGCCTACGACCGCCTTGATCGTTGTACTCTTTCCTGCCCCGTTGTGTCCGATAAAAGCATAAAGATCCCCTGCTTCCACCGTAAGACTCACGTGATCACAGGCTTTGTTTTTTCCGCCGTAGGTCTTGCTGTAATCTTTGATCTCAAGCATTTTGCTCATGATTCCGTTCCTCCTTTGTGTCAAAATTTTTCTGTATATGATTCCGTTTGGTTTCCGGAAATTTTACGGCAGGTAAATGTATATCCTTCCGAAAAATTACTGCTCTTCGGAAAATGAAGTTTCCTGTGAACTGAAAAGCGGCGTGAAGAGATACCTGTCTCCGGTATCAGGCAGAAGCACCACGATCCTTCACGCTTCCTTTCATACTCCTCTTCATTGTATGAAATGCTGCTTACATTTGCAATCCTGTGCCGGCAGCTTTCTGCGGCGGAAGTTTAAACCGCAGCACCGGAGTTTTCAGATATATCATCTAAACAGGATTATCATCGTCCGGATTTATATTGATATCTTCCCCTTTTTCTCTTTTATATGTTACAATCTATCTCATCAAAAGCGAATTTTTCATTTCATAGAGAACAGAATAGTGACATCCGGCAACAATGACATTTTTTGTTTTGATCGTAGTGTAAAGTATCAGCATCCGGCAATAGTTTTTGATCATTAAGGAGGAACTATGATGAAAAAATTAATTTGCGGTGTTCTGGCAGCTGTACTGACTGCGGGATTATTCGCAGGGTATGGGAAAGCATATTGCAGCGAGAATGAAGTCTTAACGGATAACTCGAAAAAGCCTGCCACGGAAATCACCGCTGACCTGAATTCCGGCTGGTACAATCTCCTGGATTTTAATGACAAAAAAGAATTCGACAATGCCACCCGCGGACTTCTTGCCACGACGGAAAAGCTGGAAATCACGAACGCTGACGGTGAAGTGATCTGGAGCGTTGACCCGTCCGTTTTTGAGGGCGAAGCTCCCGACACGGCAAACCCCAGCCTCTGGCGGGATTCGCAGCTCAACGCTTACAACGGACTCTTTGAGGTGTGCGACGGCATTTACCAGGTGCGTGGATATGACATGGCGAACCTGACCCTCATCCGCTCCGATCATGGCTACATCGTATATGACTGCACGATGTGCAGCGAAACCGCGCAGGCAGGTCTTGCACTTGCCGAACAGGAACTGGGAGACATTAAGATTACAGCCGTGATCATCAGTCATCCCCATGTTGACCACTACGGCGGTGTGGGCGGCCTCATTTCAAAAGATGATGTGGGCGATCCGTCCATGAGCGTTGACGAACAGATCGCGGCAGGTAAAGTTCCCATCATTGTCCCTGCCGGATTTGCCGAAGCCGCCATTGCGGAAAATGTGTATGCCGGACACAGCATGGGAAGGCGGGCACAGTACCAGTACGGTGTGATGCTGGAAGACGGCGGAGAGGGCGCTCTTGCCATGGGGATCGGTATGGGGCAGTCCACAGGTCTGGTCACGTATTACGCCCCAACCTATGAAGTCACTTCCGACGAAACGCTTGTGATCGATGGTGTGGAAACGGAATTCATGCTCACGCCGGAAACGGAAGCTCCCGCTGAGATGAACAGTTATTTTCCGCAGTACAAGGCACTTTGGATGGCAGAGAACTGCACGGGAACCCTGCACAATCTGTATACTCTGCGCGGCGCACAGGTACGGGACGGTCTTGCATGGTCAAACTTCATCGTGGAAGCCTGCCGGAGATACAGCGACAAAACAGATGTGACCTTTTCCTCGCACAACTGGCCGCACTGGAATCCGGAAATAGAAGATTTCCTGCTGAATACAGCCGCCATCTATAAATTTATCCACGACCAGTCTCTCCATTATATCAATCAGGGCTATACGGAAAACGAGATCGCTGCCATGATTACGCTGCCCGATGATCTGGAAAAGGTGTGGTACACAAGACAGTATTACGGCACCGTCAAACACGATGCAAAGGCTGTCTACCAGCGCTATATGGGATGGTACGATGCCAATCCTGTTGACCTTGATCCTCTTCCGGAGGCAGAAAGCGCCGGAAAACTGATGGAGTACCTGGGGCTTGACAGCCCGGAAGCCGTCATTGAAAAAGCGAAAGAGGACTTTGAAAAAGGCGAATATCAATGGGTAGCTCAGATCATGAAGGAAGTTGTTTATGCCGACCCTGAAAATCAGGATGCACGAAACCTCTGTGCCGATGCCCTGGAGCAGCTTGGTTATCAGACAGAATCCGGCACATGGAGAAACGCTTATCTGACCGGTGCGTATGAGCTGCGAAACGGCAACAGTGCCGCCGCACTGGCAGGCGGCATGATGGATACCATTTCCGAATGGACCGTGCGTATGATGTTTGACAATGCGGCCGTCTCCGCCGATGCGGACAAAGCGCAGCACGATGACGTGGAATTTAATCTTACCGTGACCGATCTGAACGAAGATTACCATGTACGGAGAGTGGACGGCGTTCTGCTGCTCTTTGACGGACATCGTGCGAATGCAGAAACCACGGTTTCCACCACGAAAAACGGTCTGGCACAGGCCCTTCTTATGCAGAAATACGATGATCTTGAAATTGACGGCGACCAGACCGTTATGGAACGCCTGCTTGCTTACAACGTGACATTCCCGGGTGATTTCAACATTATTGAACCATAAAGGCAGGTAAATACGCATCCGAAGCCATCGGCTCTGCTTTAACCCGAATAAAGAAAAAACAGAACAGCTTTCCCGGACACAGATATGCTCCCTTCATGATCAGCAGTGTTTGTTTCACTGTCTCTCATAAAGGGAGCATATCCGTCCGAAGCGGTTTTTTCTGCGGTCTGACCGGAACTTTTTATCTGAAAAAATCCGTTGAATAATTCAGACGCGAAAGTTCCTTCTGTTTATTGAGGCTCAACGTTTTTCATACGCTGGTATGTCTCTTCATCCAGCAGGTTTTCCTGTCTGGCAATGATCAATGAAGAAGCCACCTCACGGACATTGTTGCTCATAGCCAGGAACAGTTCCAGCAAAGCATTGATTCCCAGAACAATGCAGATGATTTTTAAAGATACACCCATCTGCCCCATAAGCATGGTCAATGCCAGCATGGCGGATCCCGGTGTAATGGCGGAACCGATCGAGAGGATTATGACCATAAACGCAATGGTTACAAAATCCTTCCCCAGGATCTCGATGCCGCAAAGCTGCGTCAGAAACAGTCCCACAATGGTCATATAGAGACAGTTTCCGTCCAGATTCGCAATGGCACCGAAAGGAATGGTAAAGCGGTATACCTTCGGAGAGATCCCCAGCTTTTTATCGCAAAACTTCATGGTATCCTCCACTTTGCTGACACTGGATCCGTTCCAGAACACCTCGTACATATAAGGAACCATTTTTTTGACAAACGGGATCAGCCTGACTTTTCCCCCTATGGCTACAGACATGAAACTCAGGAGGATCATCAGCATAAATCCGAAGACAACCAGAATGAAAATATGCAGGGTTATAAACATGGCCTTAAATCCAAACATGAAGATCATGAGGGATGTGACAAAAAACACCGCCGAAGGAATCATGAAAGTCACAATGTCCACCATGGTGCTGAAGAATTTGTGCAGTGCTTCCGCCGCATTACGGAGGATACTGGATTCTTTACTGGCCTTCGCCAGGGTGATGCCGCACAAAGATGCCACAACAAGCAGCTGCAGTGCATCAACATTCAGGAAGGGAGAAATGACATTGTTGGGTACACTGCTGATAATGGTGTCCAGAATGCCCTTGGATTTTCCGCCGGTCTTCACCATGGAGCTCAATACTCCCGCGAACTCCGTAGACGGCTGAAAAAGCCAGAACAGGAAAACGCCTAATAAAACAGCCAGTATGGCAGATATGATAAATCCTGCAATTGTCTTCTTTCCGACCCGTTCCAGGTCTCTGAAAGAAGCAAACTTTGCCACGGCCGTCATAATGGAGAAAAACACAGCCGGTGCCGTAACCAGCTGCAGAAGATTCAAAAACAGGGTCTGAACGGGAGTAAAAACATAATCCTCACAGGCTTTGACAGCCCCTTCCGGCAGCAAAAACATTACGATAGAAGAAAAAATCAGTGCAAAAACGATGGCAAATAAAGTCCGGAAAGCAAAGAGCCTCTCCTTATTCCCCAGATGGATCTTTGTATAGTTGTATTCATCCCGATAGGAATGGGTAACCTTATCGGAATGAGAAGTCTTGATCAGGTCCTTCATGGCCGACCGGCTCTGAGGGCTGAACTGCTCATTGGGAATATCCATCTGCCGGTTTTCCGCCGGAAGTGTCCGACCTTTTGAGGACAGCTCAACGGTCACGGTCGTATACCATCGGCTGATCTTGATCTGAATATCCGCACCATCATCGGCATACTCGGCCATCAGGGCCAGTTCATGCCTGCAGGTTTCCAGATCTTCTTTCAGTTTGTTCTTGCTGTAATGATAGGAATTAAGCGTATTTTCTATGAAAAGAAGACCCTCATCAATCTTTTCATTCGTGGCGGGGATAAGATATTTTTTCATAAAATGCTCCTGCTTTTTAATACCGTCATAGTCTCATTTTTCATGATCACTGTCAATCGATCTGTCCCGTTTTCGGACCGGCATGAAACAAAAAGGCCGCTTCCTTAAGAAGCAGCCTGTTATGCAGTCATTTACAACCTGTTTTTATAAAGCTCGCCCAGATTTTTCATAGCAGGGTATTTCCCCATTTTGGCATCTTCAATCGCCATGTACCATCCGTTGACGTCCTTAACATCCAATGTATACCTTCGCTGCGGTATTCCGTTATAAAGAAACTGCAGTACCTTATCGGAAGAAAAGAAGCTTTTTTTAGTAATGTTCAGTTCAAAAACTCTCTTTAGTTCAAATAACTGCGGATCAGCACCGTTATTGAGAATCAGCCGTTCCTTTTTTAACTCCAGTTTCCCGATGGAAGTAACTTCTGTCTTGTACGAATAGCTGTTTATAATGTCGTTGATCCTTGCTATTCCTTTTTGGGCCTTCAGATTTGATATTTCCGAATCAAGAACCTGATTGAAATAATCTTCCGCCAGTTCGAAATTACCTTCGAAAGCATATTGTTCGGCTCGCTCCAGTAAGTTTTCGATATTTACTCCATTGATATTTATTGTGGCACCGTTGACCGTAACATTGCCTCTGACATTTATGTTGTAGTTCTGGATCGCTTCATCCACTATGTATGCCGAGCCGCAATACGGACAAACTGCCGCCTTCTGCTCTCTGTCAACCTCAAGAGAAGATCCGCAGCTGGTGCACTTCGCTGCGACAAGTTTCCCGGAGGGTACTTCGGGAGCAAATGTAAATGTTGATTCGCCTAATCTTGCACCGCAATTAAAACAGAATCTGGATCCGTCAGGGAGCCGCACACCGCATGCAGAACAAAACATATATTCACTCCCATTCTATTACAATGTAAATCCACCGATCAGTCTGAGCAGCTTTGCTACATTTGTGTTTGTGGTAAATTCAAGGTGGATCGTGCCAAGCCCTGCAAAAACGATATCAACATCCGTATCGACATCCAGAACACCGGCCGTTTTTACGGAAAAAGCCTGGATCTTGCTGTACGGGAATGAGGAGAAATCTTTCTTCTTTCCTGTAATTCCCTGTACATCGACAACGATCATCCGTTTATTCGTAAAAATCATAAAATCACGTAAAGCCTGATAACATGCGATCGTTTCTTCTCCGTCAATATAAAAAAGTCCCACAACACTGTCAAACGTGTTTACAGCGACTTCTTTCATTTTGAAGACCTGTGAATTGTTCGTAAAATTAATCATAAAACCCTCCTCCGGATTATTCATACAGAGTTTTGAAACCACATTTCAAAACACAAAACTGCTCCGAAGGTATTATAACATTTTTTTATGATTTATTTCTCTCTCCGCCCGGAAAATGACAGGATCATTCTGATCAGTATGCAGATGCAGGCTGCATCCAGCATCACATTCTTTGCACCCTGCATAGGCGCCGATGCATCATTGGGGATAAAAAACGAACACAGGCACAGACGGAATCCCGGAAGCAGAATGAAAGTATGTACTCAAACATGAGTACATACCAAGCATAAAAATACACGTTGTGTTCATTGCATTTCAATCATCAGCTTTGTACCAATTCCCTGCCCCCGGTACTCTTTATACAATGATATGGCAAAGAAAGGCGTATCATTACCCATAATATCGTAATACTCATCCATTTCCAGCCGCAGCTTCACGTACGAATCCGGTCTTCAGTTGCTTAATAACGCAACCGTCTCAACATGGTCCGTAAAAGGAAACATATCCACGGGCTGTATTTTCAGCGCCTGATACCCTTTCTTTTTCAGGTATTTCAGATCGCGTGCCTGTGTCACGGGATCGCAGGATACATACACAACTTTTTCGGGCTGCAGTTCCTCAAGTGCATCCAGAAATACTTCCGTGCTGCCCGCACGCGGCGGATCCATGAAGACCACATC
>JABUSX010000244.1 GCA_021442545.1 Eubacterium sp.
ACACGGGAAGCATGATAATCATCAAAAAGCTTTCCTCCGAATTCAAGATAAAGCTTTCCGCCGAACTGTTCGATTCGCTCACGGATCCGTTCGGACTGCGTCTTCAGATATTTATCGTTATCAAAACCGATCTTCATGTCTGCCTCCTTGATATGAACATATATTTTGAATTTTCTGTTTATCCGGCAGTAAAGATTTACGTTTTTTTAAAGAAGTAGATTTACTGTCAGATAACCAAAGGCAAATATACCACATAGATTTACAGGCTTTCAATAGATTCAATGAATCAGACGGCTGAATTTCAGGTAAGCAGGACAGCTGCATCCGGAACAGGCAGTACAGATGATCCGGAAAAATCAACCTGTAAAATCTGAAAAACATAAACAGACGATTCCGGACAGGCCGGAAGCGAAGAATATAAATGCAGACGGCATTGCAGGAAGTGAGACAAATATTCAGTATTGCAGAAAAAGTCAACGGTTTACTTGAAAACAGACATGCGTTCGAGTAAAATACTTACCATAGTGTGCCCGGATGAGCGTGAGGCAGTTTCCTGTCCTGGTTTGGGTTAAAGAAAATATGGAGGATAAAACAGATGGAAGTATACAGAACAGACAGAATCCGCAATGTTGTATTGTTAGGACACGGAGGAGCCGGAAAAACATCGCTGACAGAGGCCATGGCCTATTTATCCGGCATTACGAGCCGTATGGGACGTGTCGAAGACGGCAATACGATCAGCGATTTTGATAAAGAAGAAGCCAGAAGGCAGTTCTCGATCTCCACAACTCTGGTCCCGATCGAATGGAACGGAACAAAGATCAATGTTCTGGATACTCCCGGTTTCTTTGATTTCGTCGGCGAAGCGGAAGAGGCTGTTTATGCGGCAGATGCTGCAGTCATCGTTGTTTCCGGTAAATCCGGTGTTCAGGTAGGAACGCAGAGAGCATGGGAGCTCTGTGAGCGCTATAATCTGCCCCGCCTGTTTTATGTGACGGATATGGATATTGATGATGTCAGCTATCATGATGTGGTTACAAAACTGCAGGAGCTGTACGGAAAGCGTATTGCACCCATCCATATGCCGATTCGTGAAGACGGTGCCTTTGTCGGTTATGTCAACATCGTGAAAAACAAAGGCCGCCGCTATGTGGATAAAGATCAGAAGAAAGATGCGGATATTCCGGAATACCTGAACGAGCATCTGGGAGAGTACCGTGACGCACTTCTGGAATCTGTTGCGGAATCCAGCGAGGAATTCATGGAACGCTTCTTTGAGGGAGATGAATTTTCCGAGGCGGAAATCGGCGCGGCAGTTACGACCAATGTAGCCGACGGCAGCATCGTTCCCGTCTGCATGGGTTCTCCCATCAAACTCATGGGTGTCAGAAATCTTCTGGATGACATTGTCAGCTACTTCCCGGATCCGTCCAAACGGAAACGTGCCGGACTTGATACCACCAGCAACAGCACCTTTGATGCCGACTACGATTTCCAGAAGGCAAAAACGGCTCATGTATTCAAGACGATCGTGGATCCCTTCCTCGGCAAGTATTCTCTGATCAAGGTCTGCTCCGGCGTTCTGAAGGGCGATGATGTTCTTTACAACGTTACGCAGGGAAAAGAAGAAAAACTCAGCAAGATTCATGTGCTCTGCGGATCCAAGGCAACGGAAGTCAAGGAACTTCATGCCGGTGATATCGGCGCGATCGCCAAACTCGGCGACACGCAGACGGGAGATTCCTTTGCATCCAAGAGCCATCCGGTCGATTTCGGTCAGATCGCTCTTTCCAAACCGTATACCAAGAAACGCTATAACGCGGTGAATAAGCAGGATATTGACAAGATTGCCCAGGGTCTTACCCGTCTTGCCACGGAAGACCGTACGATGCGTATCGTTAATGATTCCGCCAACCATCAGACACTGATCTACGGTATCGGTGATATGCACATCGATGTCATTGCCAGCAAGCTGAAAGAGCGTTATAAAGTCGATATCGAGCTGACCGAGCCGAAGATCGCTTTCCGTGAGACGATCCGGAAAAATTCCGACGTTGATTCCAAGTATAAGAAACAGTCCGGCGGTCATGGACAGTACGGTCATGTCAAACTGCGCTTTGAGCCTTCAGGCGACATGGAGAAACCCTACATTTTCGAAGAAGTGGTCGTCGGCGGTTCCGTTCCGAAGAACTATTTCCCGGCTGTTGAGAAGGGTCTTTCCGAGTCTGTTCAGTCCGGTCCTCTGGCTGCCTATCCGGTCGTGGGTGTAAAGTGTGTGCTTTACGACGGATCCTATCATCCGGTTGACTCCTCGGAAATGGCTTTCAAAACGGCTACGATCATGGGCTTTAAGAAAGGCTTTATGGAAGCAGGTCCGGTTCTTCTGGAGCCGATCGTTACCATGCGCGTTACGGTTCCCGATCAGTACACGGGTGATGTCATGGGTGATCTGAATAAACGCCGCGGCCGCGTGCTGGGCATGAATCCGGATAAGGCCGGACATACCGTTGTTGAAGCGGAAGTTCCGGAACTTGAAATCTACGGATATTCCAATACTCTTCGTTCCATGACGGGCGGTTCCGGTGATTTCGAATATGAATTCTGCCGTTACGAGCAGGCACCGGGCGATGTGCAGCAGAAACAGATCGAGGCACGTGCCAATAAGATCACAAAAGTTGAAGATTAAGCTGATGACTGAGGTATGTTCACATCCGTTATGATGTGAAAACATACGGAAACAGGCCGGCTGGCTTTCGGGGATGTCTTCAGAGGACATCCCCGTTTCACCTTGCAAGGCCGCATTTATCTTTAAGGCCGGAAAGGCGGATCAGGGTTTTTCAGGGAAAATGTCCCGTCAGCCTTCTGAGCCTGTCAGAAAAGAATCCATTCAGGAAAGAAAGAAGGAAATAATGGCTGTTGTATTTAATCATCTGGCGGTAGAAGAAAAATGGAGAAAGAACTGGGCGGAGAATCCGATCAACGTGCAGGATGGGTCAAAACCCAAATATTATTGTCTGGACATGTTTCCGTATCCGTCCGGAAACGGGCTTCATGTCGGTCACTGGAGAGGCTATGTTATTTCCGATGTCTGGAGCCGTTATAAGATGATGCAGGGTTATTTCCTGATCCATCCGATGGGCTGGGATGCTTTCGGACTTCCTGCCGAAAATTATGCGATCAAGACGGGCCGGCATCCGGCTGTTACGACTGCCGAGAATGTAGCCAATATCAAAAGACAGATCAATCAGATCGGTTCCATTTATGACTGGGATATGGAAGTCAACACGACGGATCCGTCTTTTTACAAATGGACGCAGTGGATTTTTGTTCAGATGTTCAAAAAAGGACTTGCCTATGAGAAAGAATTTCCGATCAACTGGTGTCCTTCCTGTAAAACTGGTCTGGCCAATGAAGAAGTTGTCAATGGCTGCTGTGAACGCTGCGGTGCAGAAGTCACCAAAAAGAACCTGCGTCAGTGGATGCTGAAGATTACAGCCTATGCAGACAGGCTGCTCAATGATCTGGACAGACTTGACTGGCCTGAAAAAGTCAAGAAGATGCAGACAGACTGGATCGGAAAATCATACGGAGCCGAAGTGGACTTTGCTGTCGACGGCAGAGACGAAAAGATCAAAGTCTATACGACTCGTCCTGATACACTCTACGGAGCAACTTTCATGGTCCTTTCTCCTGAGCATGCGCTTGCGGCTTCTCTTGCATCGGAAGATAAGAAAGAGGCTGTTGACCGGTATATTTATGAAGCTTCCGTGAAATCCAATGTAGACCGTATGCAGGCCAAGGAAAAAACCGGCGTGTTTACCGGGAGCTATGCGGTCAATCCGCTGAGCGGGAAAAAGATTCCGATCTGGCTTTCTGATTATGTGCTTGCCGATTACGGAACCGGTGCGATCATGTGCGTACCTGCCCATGATGACAGGGACTTTGAGTTTGCCGTGAAGTTCGGACTTCCGATCGTACAGGTTATTGCCAAAGACGGGAAGGAACAGGATCCGCTGACAGAGGCCTATACCGAACCGGACGGAACTGTGATTAATTCCGGTCCGTGGAACGGAAGACAGTCGTCTGAACTGAAGAAATCGGCACCGGATGAAATCGAGGCAAAGGGTCTCGGCAAAAAGACGGTGAATTATAAACTGCGTGACTGGGTCTTCTCCCGCCAGCGTTACTGGGGTGAACCGATTCCGATCATTCACTGCCCGAACTGCGGAAACGTACCGGTTCCGGAAGAGGAACTTCCGCTTCAGCTTCCGGATGTCGACAGATATGAGCCGACCGGAACCGGAGAATCTCCGCTGGCATCGATCACGTCCTGGGTCAATTGCAAGTGTCCGGTCTGCGGTGCCGATTCAAAGAGAGAGACGAATACCATGCCGCAGTGGGCCGGTTCTTCCTGGTATTTCCTGCGCTATGTAGACAGCCACAACGATAAAGAACTTGTATCGAAGGAAAAGGCCGATGCCTATCTTCCCGTTGATATGTATATCGGCGGAGTAGAGCATGCGGTTCTGCATCTGCTGTACTCCCGTTTCTGGACGAAGTTTCTCTGTGACATCGGTGTTGTCGATTTTGAGGAGCCCTTTATCAAGCTTTTCAATCAGGGCATGATCACAGGGAAAAACGGCGTGAAAATGAGCAAATCAAAAGGGAACGTCATTTCTCCGGATGATCTGGTACGGGATTACGGATGCGACTCCCTGCGTCTCTATGAAATGTTTGTCGGACCGCCCGAACTGGATGCCGAATGGGATGACCGCGGCATTGACGGTGTAAACCGCTTCCTGCGCCGTTTCTGGAATCTGGCAGTTGAATCGATCGAAAACAGACCTCAGGCATCAAAGGACATGATCCGTGTGCGGCATCAGCTGATCCATGATGTTACAAAGCGTCTTGAAGGCTTCAGCCTGAACACGGTCGTGTCGGCTTTCATGGAATACAACAACAAACTGATCGAGCTGGCTAAGAAAAACGGCGGCGTGGATGTGGAAACCATAGAAACTTTTGCCCAGCTGCTGGCTCCGTTTGCACCGCATATTGCGGAAGAAATCTGGGAGCGTGCCGGTCATAATGACAGTATTTTCCATTCGGTCTGGCCGGTCTGCGATGAAGAACTGATGAAGGAAGACAGTATAGATCTTCCGGTTTCAATCAACGGAAAAACACGGGCTGTGATCAAGGTACCGCGTGATGTTCAGAAAGATCAGGCGATCGCCCTTGCGAAGGAGGCAGTGTCCTCGAAACTGTCCGGTGAAATCATAAAAGAAATTTATGTTCCGGGCCGTATGGTCAATATTGTTGTCAGAAAATAATCAGTTACGGAAGAAGGGCAGGAGATTACAGATATGGATATGGACTGGGGAAGCATTGGTTTTTCGTACAACAAAACTGAATGGCGTTACGTTTCGAACTATAAACAGGGAGCCTGGGATGAAGGCGGACTGACACAGGAGGATACGATTACTTTATCGGAATGTGCCGGTGTGCTGCAGTATGCACAGACGATTTTTGAGGGACTGAAAGCTTATACGACGGCTGACGGCCGTGTCGTAACCTTCCGCCCGGATCTGAACGCCGCCCGTTTTTCAGACAGTGCAAAGCGCCTGGAAATGCCGCTTTTCCCTGAAGAGCGGTTTATTGAGGCAGTCGAAAAGGTCGTGTGTGCAAACAGGCAGTGGGTGCCGCCTTATGGTTCCGGTGCAACGATGTACATCCGTCCGTATATGTTCGGCAGCAGTGCGGTTATCGGCGTAAAACCGGCAGAGGAATATCAGTTCCGTGTATTTGTTACTCCTGTCGGACCTTACTTCAAAGGCGGTATTAAGCCGATCGTCATTCGTGTTTCGGATTTTGACCGTGCTGCACCCCATGGCACCGGCGATATTAAGGCGGGGCTTAATTATGCGATGAGCCTCCATGCACTGATCACGGCCCACAATGAGGGCTTCAGTGAGAATATGTATCTGGATCCTGCCACCCGCACAAAGGTGGAAGAGACCGGCGGTGCCAACTTTATCTTTATCAAAAAGGACGGAACGCTTGTTACGCCGAAGTCCGGATCGATCCTGCCTTCCATTACGAGACGTTCGATCTGTTATGTGGCAGAGCATATTCTGGGCATGAAGGTCGAACACAGAGAGGTGTTTCTGGAAGAACTTCCGGATTTTGCCGAATGTGGGCTCTGCGGAACGGCAGCGGTGATTTCTCCTGTCGGAAAGATCAACGATCACGGAAAGGAGATCTCTCTTCCGAGCGGCATGGAGAACATCGGACCGGTTCTCAAAGAGCTGTACGATACCCTGACAGGTATACAGCTTGGTAAGCTCGAAGCACCCGAAGGATGGATACACGAGATACCGCTGGATTGATTATGGAGCGGGATCAGAAACGTACTCCTCTGATTGAAGCCATACGTCGTTTTCAGGATGCAGATCCGGCATATTTCTGTATCCCTGCTCATAAGATGGGACGGGGAGCAGATGAAGAGGGTCTGCGTCTGCTCGGCGAGGCGGCTTATAAGGCGGATCTGACGGAGGCAGAAGGACTGGATGATCTGCATGATGCCCGCGGTGCAATCAGGGAGGCACAGGAGCTTTCGGCTGCTCTGTGGCACTCGGAAGAATGTTTCTTTCTCATAAACGGATCCTCATCCGGAAACGAAGCAATGATTCTGAGCTGCACCGGACCAGGAGAGAAGATTCTGATTGCGCGGAATGCCCACGTTTCCGTCATGTCCGGACTGATCCTTTCAGGCGCGGTGCCTGTCTGGATGAAGCCTTCGAGGCTTCCCGGAGAAGCGATCGACGGTCCGGTTCTGCCGGAAGAGATCGAAAAGGCACTTGCGGAAAATCCGGAATGCAGAGCGGTTTTTCTGACAAGCCCGACCTACTACGGGATCTGCAGCCGGATACGGGAAATTTCTGCTGTATGTCACAGACGTGGGATACCGCTTCTTGTTGATGAAGCACATGGCTCTCATCTTGCGTTTTCTGAACAGATTTATGATTCTCTGTCGGGAGGAGCAGATCTTGTCGTTCAGAGTTTACATAAGACTGGCGGGAGCATGACGCAGTCCTCGCAGCTGCACCGGCAGGGAGGGCTTGTCGACAGAAAACGTCTGAGGGATGCTGTTCGTTTCGTCTCCAGTACGAGTCCGAGCTACGTACTGATGTCCTCGCTGGATGCGGCACGTCATCAGCTTGCTTTGTATGGACGGGAACGCGTTGCCGAGGCAGCAGCACTTGCAGATGGGTGCAGGCGGCAGCTCTCGGAAATTGACGGAATTGATCTTGTTGATCCGGAGTGCATGGATCCTCTTCGTGTTGTTTTTTCCGCCGTCAGATGCGGCCTTTCCGGGACAGAGTTTCGCCGTCTTCTTTTTCAGGAGGGAAAGATTTCTCTTGAAATGGCAGATGCCCGTTATGTGGTTGCCGTGTTCAGCTGGGGAAATACGGAAGAAGATGTGAACAGGCTTACGAAAACTGTAAGATCTGTTCTGCACACATATAGTATTAAAGTGCCTGCTTCAGAAGGGATATTTGCGGAAACCTTTATCTCAGAGAATGTATATCCGAAAAATACGATTTCGGAAAAACCTTCTGCAGCAGAAGCAAAATCAGAAGAAATTATCAGCGACGGTGAATTAAGAAGCTCCTGTCCGGCCTATGTCTGTTCGCCGCGGGAGGCCTGGTATTCTGAATCGGAATCTGTCCGGGTTTCGGATGCGGCCGGCAGGGTTGCAGCGGAAAGTGTGACGCCTTATCCGCCGGGTGTAGCCCTTCTTCTTCCCGGGGAACGTATTTCTTCAAAAGAAATAAAACAGATCTCTGAGATGAAACAAAACGGAATACCGCTGCATGGTCTTCAGGATCCGACGGCTGCATGTATACGTGTCCTGAAGAGAAAATTTTAACTGAATTAATGCGGCAAATTTTTCACAAAAATGAAATAATCATTTCGGAAAGAGAAGACAGGCCGTTTTCAAAGCTGCGGAAGATACTGCAGAAGTATTGTTGAACTGCTGACGGAACCGGTATTTTATACGCACATCGGGGAGGGAGACAAATGAAACAGGCAGTGTTTACGGTATTTCCGGGAGATCCTTTTGTACCGGGTGTTACGAAAACAGATAAGGGCATACAGTTTACGATTGCCGTTCCGTATGGCGAGGCAGAACTTCTTTTGTACAGGGAAGGCGAAAAAGAACCGTTTCAGACGGTATCACTGCCGGAAAACGAACGAACCGGAACAGTCAGCAGTGTGACGGTCGCACTGCCTGAAGACGAGACGTTTGCCTATGCTTACAGGATCGGAGGTAAAATCACGACAGATCCTTGTACGGAGGAGTACCTTCCGCACGGGGCCGGCTCGCTGAAGGCCGGGAGAGGACGGATCCCCGTTACGGTTTCTGCTTCGACGAAGCCGCTTTCCGTCCGGCTGGAAGATATGCTTGTGTATAAGCTTCACGTCAGAGGATTTACCATGAACAGGCCGCGGGGAATCCGGCATCCCGGAACCTTTGCGGGAATTGCGGAAAGCATTCCGTACTTTCAGATGCTTGGCATTAATACGATCCTTCTTATGCCTCCGTATGAATTTGACCCGGGAAGGCAGCCGGACCGGAAGAATTACTGGGGCTATACGGACGGACTTTACTTTGCTCCCCGCGCTTTCTACAGTGCCTCCGGCCATCCCAACCGGGAGTTTGCCGATATGGTAGATGCTCTTCACAAAGCCGGGATCGCCTGTATGGCGGAATTCTGGTTTGCACCGGACAAAGATCCTCGCTTTGTGACGGATGTTCTCAGACATTGGCGTACGCGGTTCAGCCTGGACGGATTCCGTCTTGTCGGAGAAGGCTGCTGGTATCCTTCTCTGATGCGGGATCCGCTTCTTAAGACGACGATCCTTTTTGCATCCCACTCAGAGGAAGAAGTGCAGGATCAGCGTCTCAGCCCAAGGAGACGGGTCGGAATTTATGACACTTCTTTCCGGGATCTGATGCGCAGTTTTCTGAAAGGAGATACGAACGTTTCCGTTGACAGTGCGGCATGGATGCTGCGCCGGAACGGTGCAGCGGAGTCTTCTGTCAGCTTCTTTGCAGATCAGGACGGCTTTACAATGCTGGATATGGTCAGTTATGAAGAGAAGCATAACGAGGAAAACGGGGAATCAAACCGGGACGGATGTGACAGAAATCATTCGTGGAACTGCGGCGTTGAGGGACCGACCAGAAAGAATTCTGTTCGGAACACGCGCCTTCAGCAGCTGCGCAACGCGGTAATTTTTTTAATGACGGCGCAGGGCATACCCCTTCTTTATGCGGGAGATGAGATGCTGAACACGCAGCAGGGAAACAACAATGCATGGTGCCAGGATAACGCAGTCGGCTGGACAGACTGGAACCGTACGAAATCGGCAGAGTCATTCCGGAATTTTGTGGCTTCAGCGATCCGGTTTCGGAAGGAGCATCCGGTTCTGCATCGTTCGGAACCGCTTCGCATGATCGATTACAAGGCATGCGGACTGCCGGATCTTTCCTATCACGGAAGTACGGCGTGGCTTGCGGAAAGCGGTTCTCTGAAAGCAGCTTTCGCTGTTCTCTACAGCGGAGCGTATGCCAGAAAAAAAGACGGTTCGGAAGATGATACGATGTACATTTTGTATAATATGTACTGGCAGGAACAGGAATTTGCCCTTCCTGAACCGCCGGCCGGAAAAGAATGGACGGTTAAAGCGGATACTTCTCTGACAGGCGGTTTTTATGATGACGGAAAAGAACCTCCGATACAGTCAGATTCCGAAACAAAGACCGTTACGGTCTCACCGCGCAGCATATGCATTCTGACAGCAGGAAAGAAGAAAAAATGAGTTTTGAAAACGGATGGAAACATCTCCGGACAATTAATAAACATAAAATGATCGTGATGCTGAACTGTTTCCATATGGGTCTGATCCGTCAGGGGCTTCTGCATGATCTTTCCAAATATTCACCGGTCGAATTTATGGCAGGGGCACGTTATTATCAGGGAAACCGGAGCCCGAACAATAAAGAAAGAGAGGTTACGGGCGTTTCACTGTCCTGGCTTCATCATAAAGGCCGCAACCGGCATCATTTTGAATACTGGATCGATTACGGACTCGACGGAAAGACCTTACTGGCCGGAACACCTATGCCGAGAAGATATGTGGCGGAGATGATCGCAGACCGGATCGGGGCATCCAGGGTTTACCTGAAGGATGCGTATGCGGATGTTTCCCCGTATATTTATCTTTCGAAAAGCCTGGATCGTCTGTGGATCATTCATCCGGATGTGAAGGAACAGCTGCGCTATCTGCTTGCACGTCTTGCCCTCTACGGACAGGATGAAACGTTTGCTTATATTCGCAGTGATTTTCTGAAAGATAAAAATGCAGTATGGAAACGACCGGATGATTATGATAAAATCTGCCGGATGGCCGATCGTGCCGCAGCTGCGGATCCGAAAGCTGCGCTGCCGATAAATCAGGAGGCGGACAGCGGCAGTGTGATGGCCTGACCGCTTCCGTGTCGTCAGACAGATGACCGTAACGGAAAGAAAGCAGGAAGAAATAAAAAACAGACAGGAAGGATCTGATTGATATGGGAAAAGTAGTAAAGTTCGGCGGAAGTTCACTTGCAACGTCGAAACAGTTTGAAAAGGTACTGGCTATTATCCGGGAAGATGCGGACAGGAGATATGTGGTACCGTCGGCACCCGGAAAACGGTATGCCGGCGACACAAAGGTGACGGATCTTCTGTACAGCTGTTTCCGGCAGGCAAATAAAGGGCAGGATTTTTCCGAGACACTTTTGTTTATACGTGAGCGCTATGAAGAGATCGTTCAGGGGCTTGGTCTCAGTCTTAATCTCGATGATGAATTTGAAACGATCCGTATGAACCTTGCGGCCGGGTCCGGTGAGGATTATGCTGCCTCCCGCGGAGAATACCTGAACGGAATCGTGATGGCGGCCTGTCTGGATATTCCCTTTGTGGATGCAGCAGATGTGATTCTGTTTAATGAAGACGGGGAACTGGATGCCAGGAAAACGGATGTCCGGATCGCAGCCCGCCTTGAAGACCTGCCGAGAGCGGTTATTCCGGGCTTTTACGGGGCAAAACCGGACGGAACGATCAAAACTTTTTCGCGGGGCGGATCGGATATTACCGGTTCTCTGGTGGCAAAAGCGGTTCATGCAGATCTTTATGAAAACTGGACAGACGTGTCGGGCTTTCTGATGGCAGATCCGCGGATCGTCAAGGATCCCGTTCCCATCAGTACGATCACCTACCGCGAAATGCGTGAACTGTCGTATATGGGCGCATCCGTACTCCATGAGGATTCGGTCTTCCCGCTGATCAAAGAAGGCATTCCGATTAATGTACGGAATACCAATCATCCGGAAGATCCCGGTACAATGGTGGTGGAAAATACCTGCAACAAGCCCCGGTATACGATTACCGGCATCGGAGGAAAGAAAGGTTTTGTCTCCGTTACGATTGAGAAGGCCATGATGAATACAGAAGTTGGATTCGGCCGCCGCGTCCTTCAGGTTTTTGAAGAACAGGGAATGACCTTTGAGCACACGCCCTCCGGGATTGATACCTTTTCGATCCTTGTGAATCAGCGTGATTTTGAACCTCATGAGCAGAAGATCATTGCCGGCCTGCACCGCAGTGTTCAGCCGGACATGATCGAGCTGGAGCCGGATATGTCCCTGATCGCGGTCGTCGGACGGGGCATGAGACGCAACAGAGGAACGGCAGGAAGGATCTTTTCCGCTCTCTCGCATGCGCATGTGAATGTGAAGATGATCGACCAGGGCTCCTCGGAGCTGAATGTGATCATCGGCGTTGAGAATCGTGATTTTGAAGCGGCCATTCGTGCGATCTATGCAGTATTCGTTTCATCCGAACAATAAAAAACCGTATGAGCTTTACATCATGTGCTATACTGACAGAGACACGTGCACACAGGAGAGGAAGGAAGGCAGACATGAAAAGAGTATTGCTTAAGTTGAGCGGAGAGGCACTTGCAGGTGAAAAATCGTCCGGATTTGACGAAGCAGTTGTAACGGAAGTCGCACGACAGGTCGGCATTCTTTCTCAGGAAGGCATTCAGATCGGAATCGTAATCGGAGGAGGAAATTTCTGGAGAGGAAGATCCAGTGACCGGATCGACAGAACAAAAGCAGATCAGATCGGAATGCTTGCAACGGTCATGAACTGTATTTACGTATCGGAAATATTCCGTTCGGAAGGCATGAAAACGTCGGTTCTGACACCGTTCCCCTGCGGAGATTTTACGAAAGGATTTTCAAAGGACCGGTGCAATAAGTACCTGTCCAGAAATATGGTCATCTTCTTCGGAGGAGGAACCGGCCATCCCTTCTTTTCAACCGATACCGCGGCAGTTCTGCGGGCGATCGAGATAGAAGCGGATGCACTGCTTCTCGCAAAAGCAGTTGACGGAGTCTATGACAGCGATCCGAGGAAGAATCCGAATGCGCGGAAATTTGATGAGATCAGCATTCAGGAAGTGATCGAAAAGGATCTGCAGGTCGTTGATATGACGGCTTCTATTCTGGCAAAGGAGAGACAGATGCCGATGATCGTTTTCGGACTGAATGAAGAGAACAGCATCGTGGACGCGGCACATGGCATCATCCGCGGCACAAAGGTGACCTGTAATCCATAAAACAGGAGAGGCAGCCTCACAGAAACGAAAGAGATTCTTTGCAGCAGGTGTGTTCACTGCGCAGAAGATAAAAGCAACTCTTATTAAATCGACATGGATAATCTTATCCGGGCGGAGGAATTAAAATGGACGAACGCGTAAAAAAATATGAAAACAAAATGGAGAAAACACTGACCAATCTGGATTCCGAATTCGGTACGATCCGTGCAGGCCGTGCGAATCCGCATATCCTTGACCGGATCACGATCGATTATTACGGAACACAGACACCTCTTCAGCAGGTTGCAAACATTACGGTTCCGGAAGCGCGTCTGCTTCAGATTCAGCCCTGGGAGGCCAGTCTGATCAACAACATCAACAGAGCGATCCAGATGTCGGATATCGGGATTAATCCCTCAACAGACGGCAGGGTTATCCGCCTTGTTTTTCCGGAGCTGACTGAAGAACGCAGAAAAGATCTGGTCAAAGACGTTAAGAAAAAAGGTGAAGCGGCTAAGGTTGCGCTTCGCAATGTCAGACGGGAGGCCAACGATACCTTTAAGAAACTGGATAAGGAAGACGTTTCCGAAGATGTTATTGCAGAACTGCAGAAGGATATGCAGAAGCTGACCGATGATTATGTGAAAAAGATTGACGAGGCTGTTGAAAAGAAATCCAAAGAGATCATGACAGTGTAAGGTTTTTCGTATATGGATTATGTTCTGGACCAGAAAACAGGATTGAAGCTTCCGAACCACCTTGCGATCATTCTGGACGGAAACGGACGGTGGGCCAAGGCAAAGGGGCGACCCCGCAGTTACGGTCATCTGATCGGATGCAGCAATCTGGAAAAGATGTGCAATATCATCGGAGACAGAGGGATCCGGTATCTGACCGTTTATGCGTTTTCAACGGAAAACTGGAAACGTTCTGCAGAAGAAGTCGGTTTTCTTATGAACCTTTTCCGTCAGTATCTGAAGCGCCTTCTCAGATCTGCACGAAAGCGGAATATGCGTATACGGCTGATCGGTGACCGTACAGGTCTCCCTTCAGATATTCAGGAAATTATCCGTATACTGGAGAGTGAAACGGCTTCGAATGATTCCATGGTTTTCCAGATCGCTCTGAATTACGGAGGACGTGACGAGATCGAGCGCGCGGTTACCCGGCTTGCGGAGGATGCACGCCTCGGGAAGCTGCCGGAGGGGCGTATTACGTCGGAGATCTTTTCTTCTTATCTGGATACGGACGGGATCCCGGATCCGGATCTTCTGATTCGGACAAGCGGTGAACTGCGAATTTCAAATTTCCTTCTCTGGCAGCTGGCCTACACGGAGTTTTATTTTACAGAGGTGCCGTGGCCTGCATTCAGTGAGGAAGATCTGGACAGGGCTGTTGAAGCATTTAACGGTCGTGACAGGCGTTACGGAGGAGTATGATGAATCTTTATATCATTGGGATTATTGCCATTGCGGTTATGCTGGTTCTGCAGTTTATACTTCGGGACAGAGTAGGCGGTTTTATGACGCGTCTGATCAGTGGTGTGATTCTGGTTCTTGCTCTGCTGATGATCATAGGAGCAGGCGGTGCAGTACTGTTTTTTACTTCCATTATTCTCTCTCTTATCGGCATGTCCGAACTGTTTATGGCAGTGGGCATACGTAAAGGCGGAAAGCCGGACACACTGGAATTGTTCGGTTATATAGGAATTGCGGTCTATTATCTGTTCCTGGGAATTCTTCCCCGGGAATATGGCTGGTTCGGCATTCCGGCCGCATTGATCCTGCTTCTTATCGTGTATGTCCGTAAGTTTCCCGATATCCACATTACCAAAGTTGCATTGGTATTCTTCGGATTTGTATACGTTGCGGTTATGCTTTCCTGCGTGTATCTTCTCAGGACGGTCAACAACGGCCATCTTCATGTATGGCTTATCTTCCTGGCATCATGGGGGAGCGATACCTGTGCCTATTGTGCAGGCAGACTGTTTGGGAAGCATAAGATGGCACCGGTACTCAGTCCGAAAAAAACGATCGAGGGTGCAATCGGCGGTCTGATCGGGGCTGCCGTACTGGGTGCGATCTTTGGTGCGATCACCAGGGGACCGGTTCTGCAGTACATATTCATTACCGCGATCGGTGCCGCCGTTTCCATGGTCGGTGACCTTGCGGCCTCTGCAATTAAAAGACAGTATGAGATCAAGGATTACGGAACTCTGATACCCGGACACGGCGGAATTCTGGATCGTTTTGACAGTGTAATCTTTACGGCACCGGTCATCTGCCTGCTGACACTTGTTTTTATCAGATAAAAATATTCCGGCATATACTGCCTGCCAATACTAAAACAGAAAGAGCGGATGTCTGCTTACCGGCTTATACAGATACATCCGAGGTTATATTTTATGAAACGAATTACGTTGCTTGGATCGACGGGTTCTGTGGGAACACAAACACTTCAGATCGTCCGGGAAACGCCTGATTTCAAGATTGCGGCTCTTGCCGCAAAAACGCATATCGACCTGCTGGAAAAACAAATACGGGAGTTTCTTCCGTCTTTTGCGGCTGTATATGACGAAAAGGCTGCAGAAGAGCTTCGTGTACGGGTTTCCGACCTGCCTGTCCGGATCGGTACCGGAATGGAAGGGCTGGTCGAAGCTTCTGTGCTGGATGAAACGGATTTTGTTATTCCGGCTATTACGGGTACAAACAGTATCCGTCCGACGGTTGCCGCAATCGAGGCAGGAAAAGAAGTTGGTCTTGTAAATAAGGAAGCTCTCGTCACGGCCGGTCATCTGATCATGCCGGCCGCAAAAAAGCAGGGTGTCAGGGTAGTACCGATCGATAGTGAGCACAGCGCTGTTTATCAATGTCTGAAGAACGGTACTCATGATGAAGTATCCAGACTGATTCTGACGGCTTCCGGCGGTCCGTTCCGCGGCATGACGTCAGAGCAGCTCGAGAAGGTGACGGCTGCGGATGCTCTTAAGCATCCGAACTGGTCCATGGGAGATAAGATTACCATCGATTCCGCAACCCTTGTCAATAAGGGGCTTGAGGTTTGTGAAGCCGGCTGGCTGTTCGGATTCCCTGCGGATCAGATTGAGGTTGTCATACAGCCGCAGAGCATCGTGCATTCCATGGTGGAATTCCGGGACGGAGCGGTTCTGGCGCAGCTTAGTCTTCCGGATATGCGTCTTCCGATCCAGTATGCATTGACAGACCCCGGACGAGCCTTTCTTTCCGGAGAGCGTCTGGATTTCGGCAAACTGCGGAAGATTACCTTTGAACCGGTTGATACGAATGTTTTCCGCGGTCTCTCTCTGGCATATGAAGCTATTCGGGCCGGCGGCTCCATGACGACGGTGTTCAATGCTTCGAACGAGGCTGCTGTCAGGCGGTTTCTGCGCGGAGAAATTTCTCTGCCGGGTATCTATTCAGTTATTGAAAAAGCAATGGGCATGCACAGGGTTATTGCATCTCCGTCACTGGAGGAAATCCTGTCGATCGAAAAAGAGATTCTTGCCCGTTTTGAAAGTGAGTGATAGATTTTGCGGATTGTTGTAGCTGTTCTTGTGCTGGGTCTGGTCATTCTCTTCCATGAGTTTGGCCATTTTTTACTGGCACGTCTGAATCATGTAAAGGTTCTGGAATTTGCTATCGGTATGGGGCCGAAACTTATTTCGTTTAAAAAAGGGGAAACCGTATTTGCACTGCGGCTTCTTCCTTTCGGCGGCTCCTGCAGCATGCTCGGAGAAGACAATTCGGAAGAAGTGGACGAAAAGGGAAGTTTCCAGAAGGCTCCCCTGATCTCCAGAGTTCTGATCGTCGCTGCGGGTCCCCTTTTTAATTTTCTGCTGGCCCTGGTCGGATCCATGATTCTGATCGGTGCAGCGGGTGCATGTCCGGCTGATGTTACCGAGGTTCCGGCGGATTCGCCGGCTGCGGAAGCGGGGCTTTGTGAGGGAGACCTGATCGTCCGCTATGACGGAATGGGAATCGCGAACGGAAACCAGCTGTATTTTGATATGATGGTCGATGATATTCCGCTTGACCTGGTTCGTCTTACAGTAAACCGGAACGGAGAAAAAATAGACCTTTCCTATGTGCCGGAAACAGAGACGGAATACAAGCTGGGCATTTATTATGATGATGCAGGAAATGATTCCGGTATTGAAATCACACAGTTTACAAACAAGAGTGCCTTAAAGGATGCCGGTCTGATGACGGGAGATATTCTGACCGGTATAAACGAACATCTGATCTGTAATTCAGCTGATCTGGCACTCTTTCTGGAAGAGAATCCGCTTGACGGAACGCCTTTGACCATTTCTTATATACACAACAAACATGAACTGACTGCAGAAAATGTAGTACCGCGTAATACTACCCGGGCTTACTTGGGATTTTATTATAATCTGGAGCTGCAGAAACAGGACTTTTTCGGATGGCTGAAATACAGTTTTGCCGAGGTTCGTTACTGGTTCCATGTCGTCATCAAATCGCTGGCCAGTCTGATCAACGGAACGTTCGGGATCAGGGATCTTTCCGGTCCGGTCGGGATTGTGAATACGATCGGGGACGCTTATCAGGAAGCTTCCTCGCATGGTATCGGCACAACCCTTCTGACACTGCTGAACTTTGTTATTCTGCTGAGTGCCAACCTCGGCGTTATGAATCTGATTCCCTTCCCTGCGCTGGACGGAGGAAGGCTTTTCCTGTATCTCATAGAAGCGATCCGGAGGAAAAAACCCAGTCCCAGGATCGAAAGCATGGTGAACATAGCCGGATTTGTTGTCCTGATGGCTTTTATGGTTTACATAACGATACACGATATCATTAAGCTTCTGTAGCAGCCTCACCGAAAAACATTTACCTGTGAGAATGAAGATATTGTTTATTAAGTTGCATTGTTATTGCTTTAAAGCGGTAAATATGGTATAAATTTAACGTATTTTTTTCTGTGAATACGTACGAATGCAGTTTGTTAATACAAAAACTTCCGGATTCGGATTTTATCCGCAGAAAGAAATACGAATAATTTACATCAGTATGAGGTAGGAGATCATGATTGAAACAATTACTTCCGTAAACAATGCTGTAAACGGATTTGTCTGGGGTATCCCTATGCTGGTCCTGCTTGTCGGAACCGGTATACTGATGACCTGTCTGACCGGATTCTTCCAGGTGAGACACTTTGGTCACTGGGTCAAAAAGACAATCGGCGGAATCTTTTTTGACCGTCATGTCACAAAGCATACGGAAAAAAATGACAAAGCCATCAGTCAGTTCCAGAGTCTCTGTACGGCTCTTGCCGCCACAATCGGAACCGGCAACATTGCCGGTGTAGCTGCCGCTATTGTTGCGGGGGGACCCGGATCGATCTTCTGGATGTGGATTGTTTCCTTCTTCGGCATGATGACAAATTATTCCGAAAACGTTCTGGGTATCTTTTACCGCCGTAAAAATTCCGTCGGAGAATGGTGCGGAGGAGCGATGTACTACCTGCGTGACGGTCTCGGTTCGAAAAAGGGCTTCAAGACGATCGGTTTCGTTCTTGCGATTCTGTTCAGCGTATTCTGTGTAGTGGCTTCTTTCGGAATCGGCAATATGAGCCAGGTCAATACGATCGCAACAAACCTGAATTCTGTATTCGGACTTTCAAATTCGGTTACCGGTATTGTTCTGATGGTTGTTGCGGCGCTTGTCATCATCGGAGGAATCAAAAGAATCGCGTCTGTTACGGAAAAGCTCGTTCCCTTTATGGCGCTTGCCTATATTGTCCTGACACTGATCGTTGTCTTTATGAATCTTGATCAGGTCGGACCTGTCTTCGGATCGATCTTTAAAGGAGCCTTTGCGGCACGGTCCGTCGGCGGCGGCATCGTTGGTTACGGCATCAAAATGGCGATCACCTGGGGTATGAAAAGAGGCGTTTTCTCCAATGA
>JABUSX010000469.1 GCA_021442545.1 Eubacterium sp.
GCCTTATGTCCGCTCGTGCAAGCACGGCGGCCGCACGGCGGTCTTATCGCACAAAAAAACAGAGCCCTCTCTGCAAAGAGAAAAGGCTCTGTTTTTATTTCGCTGTCAGGTTATGTTCTGTGCTTCTGCGGCGTACTCCGGCTAACGGCATTTTCTTCCGTGTAACCGGCAGAACCGCCTGGCGTCTTTATTTTTCCTGATCAAAGATAGGCTTTCAGAGCTTCTGCCTTATCGGTCTTTTCCCACGGAAGATCCAGGTCATTGCGGCCGAAATGTCCGTAAGCAGCTGTCTGTTTGTAGATCGGACGGCGCAGGTCGAGCATCTGGATGATGCCGGCCGGACGGAGGTCGAAGTTTTCGCGGACGATCTCAACGAGCTCGCTGTCGCTCTTTTTGCCGGTTCCGAAGGTATGTACATTGATCGAAGTCGGCTGTGCAACGCCGATCGCATAGGAAAGCTGGATTTCACAGCGGTCTGCAAGGCCTGCAGCAACCACGTTCTTGGCCACATAACGTGCGGCATAAGCTGCCGAACGGTCAACCTTCGTGCAGTCTTTTCCGGAGAAGGCTCCGCCGCCGTGACGTCCGACACCGCCATAGGTATCCACGATGATCTTGCGGCCTGTCAGGCCGGCATCGCCCTGCGGTCCGCCGATTACGAAGCGGCCTGTCGGGTTGATGAAGATCTTCGTGTTTTCGTCGACCATTGCCGGATCCACGATCGGATCGATGACATATTTCCGGATATCCTCGTGGATCTGTTCCTGTGTAACATCTCCGTCGTGCTGTGTGGAAATAACAACCGCTTCCAGACGAACCGGCTTGTCATTCTCATCGTATTCCACGGAGACCTGTGATTTTCCGTCCGGACGCAGGTAGGTCAGCGTTCCGTCCTTGCGGACCTTCGTCAGCTGGCGGGTCAGCATATGTGCCAGATCGATCGAATACGGCATATATTCCGGAGTCTCGTTTGTGGCATAACCGAACATCATGCCCTGGTCGCCGGCGCCGATGGCTTCGATCTGCTCGTCGGTCAGCTGGTTTTTCTTGGCTTCAAGCGCTTTGTCAACGCCCATCGCGATATCGGTGGACTGCTGGTCAACGGCCACAAAAACGGCACAGGTGTTGCCGTCAAAGCCCTTGCGGGAATCGTCATAGCCGATCTCGCAGATCGTTTCACGGACGATCTTCTGGTAATCCAGATGTGCTTTCGTCGTGATCTCGCCGGTAACAAGGGCGAAACCGGTGCACATAGCTGTTTCACAGGCAACACGGCTCATCGGATCCTCTGCCATGCAGGCATCGAGAACAGCATCGGAAATGGCATCACAGATCTTATCCGGATGTCCCTCGGTAACAGATTCTGATGTAAAAAATGTACGTTCCATAGTTTCTCCTTATATTATCCTTTTACTTCTGTTTATATACTTTTCCTTCTATGTAAGAGTAAACTCTTTGCAAAACATACCGCACATAAAAACCATAGTCAAGAAGCACGGTTCTTTTCTGGGACACTCCGTGGGTTTTGTCCTTAAAAAACAGCTGCCTTTTCAAAAAGACAGCTGAAATGCATCACTTATCAGGTGCAGAACTCTCCGCGGGTTTTTCTTTGAAAACCGGCTGTCATTCAGAAACATCGCCGGAATACGGCATTTATCAGGTGCAGAACTCTTCACCTGTTTTATCCCGGAAAATCAGCGGTCTTCGCGGAAATAGGACTGCCCCAGACTTGCCGGCGGACTGTTCTCCTTCTTCTTCTTCATGCTGACGATGATCAATACGATGATCGTAACAACATAGGGAAGCATCTTGTAAAGCTCCTGAACCGCCAGATTTGTACCCGTCGGAAGAAACAGATACAGAATATACAGACTTCCGAAAAGGATCGATGCAAAGACACCGATATTCGGCCGCCAGACCGTAAAGATAACGAGCGCGATCGCCAGCCAGCCGCGGTCACCGAAACCGTCGTTGGACCAGACACCGGCCGCATAATCCATGATGTAATAGAGGCCGCCGAGCCCGGCGATCATGCTGCCGACGCAGGTCGCGATATACTTATATTTTGTAACATTAATGCCGGCCGCATCGGCTGTGGCCGGGTTCTCACCGACGGCACGAAGATTCAGACCTGTCCTCGTATGGAGCAGGAAATAGGAAACCACGAAGGCAATGGCGATGGCTGCATAAGCCAGGAATCCGTAGGAAAAGAAGAGTTTGCCGACAACGCCGAGACTGTCCGCAAAAGGCAGCTTCTGACTGAAACACTGGCTCGTTGCGGAAAGGGCGATCGACGGAACATCGCTTCCGGTCAGCTTGATCAGAGACCCCCCGAAAAAGTTTCCGAAGCCGACGCCGAAGGTCGTGATCGCAAGACCGGTCACATTCTGATTTGCACGAAGCGTCGTCGTCAGGAAGGAATACAGAAGCCCCATGAGCAGCGACCCGAGCAGCGAACTCAAAAGCGGAATCATGATCCCGAGAACCGGATTGATATCAGAAGGAGAGGGGAGCGTCTGTTCATAAAAGAAGGCTCCGATGACGCCGCTGATGGCTCCGACATACATGATACCCGGAATACCCAGGTTCAGGTTGCCGGATTTTTCCGTCAGTGTTTCACCCGTACTGCCGCAAAGCAGCGGAATACTCTGTACAACGGCACGCGGGATAAAGGCTACAAGATCGATCATGAGACTGCCTCCTCCTTCTTGGATTTCCGGAAGTTGAGCTTATAATGAATAAAGAATTCCATACCGATGATGAAGAAAATAATAATGCCGGTCAGGATGTCTCCAAAGGCCTCGTTCAGCCCGAATACCGTAGAGATCTCGCTCGACCCGCGCCCCAGGAACACCAGGAGGAAGGTCGTGAAGATCATGCTGATCGGGTTGTTGTTGCCAAGCCAGGCGACCATGACCCCCGTAAAGCCACGCCCGGCACCGAGTGTCGTCGTCAGAGTATGATCCGTTCCGCCGACCAGCAGCAGACCGGCCAGACCGCAGATCGCGCCGGAAAGCGCCATCGTCCGCAGAATGACCTTTTCGACCGGAATACCGATATAGCGCGCCGTGTTTTCACTCTGTCCGACAACGGCAAGTTCATAGCCCTGCTTGGAATATTTCAGATAGATATAGATGAATATCGTGACCGCTGCCACGATCAGTACATTCAGCAGATATTTATTGCCCGCGATCTGCGGAAACCATCCGGCCTGCGTGTCCTGGTTGATGATCCCGATCTTTCCGGATCCCTTCGGCACCTCCCAGACGATAACGAAATAGGCGACCAGCTGCGTGGCCACGTAATTCATCATCAGGGTAAATAATGTCTCGTTCGTGCCCCATTTTGCCTTGAAAAAGGCAGGGATCACAGCCCAGAGCATGCCTGCGCCGATGCTCGTAACGGTCATAACGAGGATCAGCAGCGGCTGCGGCAGCACGTTGCCCAGCTTGATCATGCAGGCTGCCGAAGCAAGGGCCCCCATCAGGAGCTGTCCCTCACCGCCGATATTCCAGAAGCGCATCCGGAAAGCCGGCGCCAGCGCAAGGGAAACACAAAGCAGGATCGCCATATTCTGCAGCAGCACCCAGACCTTCCTTGATGTGCCGAAGGCCCCCTGCAGCATGGTGGCGAAGACGTCGATCGGATTATCCCCTGTCAGCAGCATCGTCACAACGGCGCAGACCAGCAGCGCAAGTATGATGCTGAGTGCACGGATCCCGAGCGCCTTGTTCAGCGGGATTCCTCTTCGCCTGCTGATATGGAAGAGCGGCTCCCTCGTTGTCTTATTCATTTCCGGAACCCCCCTTTGTATTTTCGACCATGCTCGTCATCCGCAGGCCGATGTCATTCTTGTTTGCCTCACGGGCATCCAGAATCCCGTTCACACGGCCGCCGCAGAGCACGAGAATGCGGTCACAGAGAGCCATCAGAACATCCAGATCTTCACCGACGAATATTACGGCCACGCCGGCTTTTTTCTGCCGGTTGATCAGTTCATAGATCATGTGGGAAGAATTGATGTCGAGTCCGCGGACGGCATAGGCCGTAAGCAGCACACGCGGCGCCGAAGCCACCTCCCGCCCGACAAGAACCTTCTGCACATTTCCTCCGGAAAGACGGCGGATCGGTGTGGAAAGACCCGGTGTTACGACCTCCAGCTCCTCCACGATCTTTCCGGCCAGCTTTCTGGGTTCCTTCCGGTCCACAAAAAACGAATGCCCGTGACGGAAGGAACGAAGCATGACATTATCCGTAAGGTCCATGTCTCCGACCAGACCCATGCCGAGCCTGTCCTCCGGAACAAAGGAAAGCGTCACGCCCATTTTCTGAATGGCAAGCGGATCCTTCCCGAGAAGCTGTTCCTCCGTACCGTCATCTTCGACAAAACAGATGCTGCCGGCCGTCGGCTTCTGCAGCCCTGCGATCGCTTCAAGCATTTCCTTCTGTCCGCAGCCGGAAATGCCGGCAATACCCAGAATCTCTCCGGTATTCGCCGTAAAGGATACATCATCCAGTTTCAGAACACCGTCGGAATTTTTCACGCTCAGGTTCTTCACCACGATCCGCTTCTTCGGGTCGACCGGCTCCGGTCTCTCGATATTCAGCGTAACGGAATGCCCGACCATCATGTCCGTCATTTCCTGTGCCGTGCTTTCTTCCGTGATCATCTCACCGATATACCGGCCCTTGCGCAGTATGACGACTCTGTCGGAGATCTCTTTGACCTCTGCCAGCTTATGGGTGATAATTACGATCGTCTTGTTGTCCGCACGCATATTGCGGAGCACGTCGAAGAGACGTTCCGCTTCCTGCGGTGTCAGGACGGCGGTCGGTTCGTCCAGAATCAGGATATTCGCATTCCGGTACAGAACCTTGATGATCTCGACCGTCTGCTTCTGTGATACGGACATGTCGTAGATCTTCTGGTTCGGATCCAGGTCAAATCCGTACCGCTCGCAGATCTCCGTGATCCGCTTCGCCGCGGCCTTCAGGTCCAGTTTTCCCTTTTCCTTGAGCCCGAGGACAATATTTTCCGTCGCGGTCAGAACGTCGACCAGCTTGAAGTGCTGATGAACCATGCCGATCCCGAGCTCCTGAGCGTCCCTCGGCGAACGGATTACGACATTTTTTCCGTCAATGGCGATCTGTCCTTCGTCGGGATAATAAATGCCCGAAAGCATATTCATCAGCGTCGTCTTGCCGCTGCCGTTTTCACCGAGCAGAGCCAGGATCTCCCCGTGGAAAATATCCATCGACACGTCTCTGTTTGCCGCAATGATCCCGAAGGACTTGCTGATCCCTTTCAATTGTACTGCAGGTACTCTTTCACCCATATGTATTCCCTGTAAATAGAACGAAAAGGCTGCCGTCCCCTTCCGGGATGCAGCAGCCTTCGGTCGTTATGAATCAGAAAGCAGTATCTTCCAGCGTGATGCCGTCGATCTGCAGATCAAAGTACGGTGCCGAACGGTATTCGGACTCGTGGAAGTACCCGTCCGCGACAACTTCGGTATCCGGTGTATATTCCGCATCGGTATCCACATCCGCTTTGTAGCTTTCGAGTGTCTTTCCTTCAACGGTGAATGTCGAAGTATCAAAGACATGGAGGCTTCCGTCCTTCAGGGCTGCAGCAGCCGTGTCAAGGGCTTCCTGTGTTCCCTTCGCGGCAACCTTATCATTCAGCGCCAGAACTTCAACGGAAGTTGTATCCAGCGTGCCGGTCCAGTCGGTATCAATGGGTTCGCCGGCTGCCACTGCAGAGATGGCATAGACAAAATACGGTGCCCAGTTGATTCGTGAAGAAATGATATAGGTGTTCGGACCGACATTTTCCGTGCTGCCGTTATAGGAAACGTTCGGAACCTTGGCCGCTTCGCAGGCCGTCGGGGCACCCATGGAATCCGCATGCTGGCTGATCAGGACACAGCCCTCGGAAATCAGATTGTTCGTGGCTTCCTTCTCGGCAGTCTCATCATACCAGGAACCCGTGAAACGAACCTTCATCGTTGCGGTATCGCAGACCGAACGCGCGCCGAGGAAGAAGGATGTATAACCGGAAATAACTTCCGCATAGGTGAATGCGCCGACGTATCCGATGACGGCTTCTTCCGGTTCGATATCGCCGGCTTCGATCATCTCGTTCAGCTTCATGCCTGCGGCAATACCGGCCAGATAGCGGCCTTCATAGATAGAAGCAAAGGCATTGTGGAAGTTGTCCAGGTCCTCTGTATGCGCCTTTGTACCGGTCGCATGGCTGAACTCTACCTCCGGGAATTCCTTCGCGGCCTGGATCATATAATCTTCATGTCCGAAGCTGTCGGCAAAGATAAAGCTGCATCCGCTGTCCGCAAGCTCTGCTGCCGCATCGTAGCATTCCTGTCCTTCCGGAATATTTGTCTTCATGATGACCTGACTATCCGAAAGACCAAGGGCCTCTGCCGCATCCTTAACGCCGTTGATGAAGTTGGCGTCGTAAGTTGAATTTTCGTCATGCAGGAAGATAAATCCCACCTTCAGATCGGCAAGGCTTTCGGCGGCTGCTTTTTCTACCGCTGCTTCTACCTCTTTTTCCGCTTCTGATGCTGCTTTCTCCACTTCCGATACGGCTTTTTCTACTTCTTCGGCTGCTTTTTCCGCTTCACTCTTGGCTTTGCAGCCCGCAAAGGAAAGGGCCATGATACCTGCCAATGCCAATGCAACTAATTTTTTCATACTACCAATCCTCCCTGTTTCTTTTCTTTCTTTTTACATACCTTTCAACTGCTTCCTGAAAACTTTCTGAATTCGTTTTCTTTCAGCCTTCTGATAAACACACCTTCGTTTTCTGTTTTACATTTCCCGAAGTTTTCCGAAAATATGCCTATCATAACATAAACAGACGCCATCCGACGTCTGTTTATTCTTACTTCTTAACTGCACCTGCATTCTGCAGCCGCCCGGATCCTTTTCAGACCGCTCACTTTGCCTACCGTCTTCCTGCTGTGCATCATCCTTCTCCCTGAGCAGTTCTGTAATTTCGCTCCGGCCGGTCCGCAGCCGAAGTTTCCGGGTTTTTCCGTTCGTCACTCATCTTCCTGCGTTCGTTTCGCAGCAGGCTGTATCTGCCCTTTATCAGCCGACCCGCAGGCGGAACTTCCGGATCTCCCGTTCATCGCTTACCTTTTCGATTTCGGCTCCCAGCAAACGAAGCTTCTGGTCGAAATCTTCATATCCGCGCTCGATATACACGATATCGTCCACGATGGATACACCTTCCGCTGCCAGCCCTGCAATAACAAGCGCTGCGCCTGCACGCAGATCCGGTGCACAAAGCCTTGCACCCGTCAGATTCGCAATACCGTCAATGATTGCCGTATTGCCTTCCACCTTGATGCTGGCGCCCATACAGGCAAGCTCATCTACATACTTGAAGCGGTTTTCAAAAATACTTTCCGTTACGATGCTGGTTCCCTGAGCCAGGCTCAGCACAACGCTGATCTGAGGCTGCATATCCGTCGGAAATCCCGGGTACGGAAGCGTTTTGACATGCGTCCTTCCCAGGCGTCCCTTTGCACACACGCGAACCGCATCGTCAAATTCCTCGACCTCACAGCCGATCTCCACGAGCTTGGCCGTCATCGCTTCCAGATGCTTGGGAATCACGTTCTTGATCAGAACATCCCCTCTGGTGGCCGCCGCGGCAAACATATAGGTTCCTGCTTCAATCATATCGGGAACGATCATGTACTCCGACTTGTGAAGCTTTTCCACGCCGCGGATCCGGATTACATCCGTACCGGCTCCCTTGATATTGGCACCCATGCTGTTCAGGAAGTTCGCCGTATCCACAACATGAGGTTCTCTGGCTGCGTTTTCAATGATGGTATTTCCGTTCGCCAGTGCGGCCGCCATCATGATGTTGATGGTCGCTCCGACGGAAACCATGTCCATGTAAATATGTGCACCGCGGAGATTTTCCGCAGAAGCCACGATCACACCATGGCGAATCTCTACCGTTGCCCCGAGAGCCCGAAAGCCCTTCAGATGCTGGTCGATCGGCCTGCTGCCGATATTGCAGCCGCCGGGAAGAGGCACTTCAGCATGCTTATATTTTCCGAGAAGTGCACCCAGAAGATAATACGAAGCACGTATCTTCTTAATGTATTCATAATCCACACTCACGGCGCCGATCGTCGAACCCGTAATGCGGACACTGTGCCTGTCGATACGCTCCGTCGCTGCACCGATCCCGGAGATTGCTTCAAGAAGAACATTGATGTCACTTACGTCCGGAATGTTCTCAATAAGAACATAGTCATCGGTCATTATGGCTGCGGTAAGAATCGCCAGCGCGGCGTTTTTGGCTCCCCCAATCTCCACCTCGCCAACCAAAGGGCTTCCGCCCCTGATGACAAACTTATCCATATACACCTCTTTTCAGTCAGCCGTTCCTCCCCAGTTGAACAGCTTCCTGCGAGTTCCTTTCCGTCAGACCCGGCGTCCGCACCCCTACGGAAATATGCCGCGTCTGCTCCCCCATATTAACCCATCAGCCCGTATTTGTAAACGCCGGGTTTTCCCGAGGGTAATACGAAGCTCTGTACCGGACCGCCGCATGGCGGTCTTGCCGTACAGAAAAAAGGCTGCAGCAAAAACTGCAACCTTTATTAAAATCATCGAACCTTACAGCTGAATCCCCTTCAGCAAAGAACCAAGGCTCGTACCGAGATCCTCTGATTTCGGCAGTTTATAATCCTTCGGGAAGGATGTTTCCTCACGGACCGTATCTTCCTCTGCGCCCTGTTCCAGTGCTTTCATGGACAGGCTCAGTTTGCCGTCTTTTACGGCAATCACCTTGACCTTTACTTCCTGTCCGACAGACAGAACGGCATCCGGTGATTTCACACGGTTCCGGGAGATCTGTGAAACGTGGACCAGTCCCGACATGCCGTCGCCAAGATCAATAAACGCACCGTAAGGCTGAAGACTTTCAACCTTGCCGTCCACGACCGTGCCGACCTTCATGTCTGCGATCCGCGCCTGACGCTCCTCGTTTGCCTTTGCACGCAGAAGCTCCACTGCAGAAAGGATCAGACGACCCTTGTCCTTATTCACTTCACGGACACGTACTTCGATCTCTTTGCCGAGATACTCGTTCAGATCATTCACGCGGCCCAGAGCAAGCCGGGACGCCGGAATAAATCCGCGTACGCCTTCCACGTTTGAAACGACACCCTTGTTTACGACGCCGTCCACGGTAACGCGCAAAGCCGTTTTTTCATCCTGGTACTGTTTCAGCTTTTCCCAGTTGGCTTCGCCCTCGTCCTTGAAGGTCGCAAAAGAATTGTCGATGTCAACTTCCTGCATTGTTGTCAGTGTTTCATCTGCCATAGTTTCACCTCACAAAAAAAATTCCCATACAGTATAGCATAGAACTTTTTTGTTTTGTACGCGAAATTACAGAAAACCCACTATTTTTTATTTTCGAAATCACAAAAATCCCGATAATTTTTTTGTGAACCGTTATTGCCAAACGAAAAACGCTGTGCTATACTCTTTGCCGAGTTAAAGCGACAAAGTAAAGGAGGGAAATAACTATGTCATATGTTGATGAAGTATTGTCACTCGTTGAAAAAAAGAATCCCGGTCAGCCGGAATTCCTTCAGGCTGTCAAAGAAGTTCTCGATTCTCTTCGTCCGGTCATTGACAAAAATGAAGATGCTTACCGCAAAGACGCTCTTCTGGAACGCCTCGTCGAGCCGGAACGCCAGATCCGTTTCCGTGTTCCGTGGGTAGATGACAACGGACAGGTTCAGGTCAACCGCGGTTATCGCGTAGAATTCAACAGCGCCATCGGTCCGTACAAGGGCGGTCTTCGTTTTCATCCGTCCGTAAATATCGGCATCCTGAAATTCCTCGGATTTGAACAGATCTTCAAAAACTCCCTGACCAGCCTGCCGATCGGCGGCGGCAAGGGCGGTTCCGACTTCGATCCGAAGGGAAAATCCGACCGTGAAGTCATGGCTTTCTGCCAGAGCTTTATGAGCGAGCTTTTCCGTCACATCGGCGAAAATACAGACGTTCCGGCCGGTGATATCGGTGTCGGCGGCCGTGAGATCGGTTATATGTACGGCCAGTACAAACGTCTCCGCAACAGCTACGACAGCGTTCTTACCGGAAAAGGACTTTCCTACGGCGGTTCTCTTGCCCGTACGGAAGCTACCGGTTACGGTCTGCTGTATCTGACGGAAGAAATGCTGAAGATCAACGGCATTGACATCGCAGGAAAGACCTGTGTCGTTTCCGGCGCCGGCAACGTTGCCATTTACGCGATCCAGAAAGCACAGCAGCTCGGCGCAAAGCCGGTTACCTGCTCCGATTCGACCGGCTGGGTCTACGATCCCGACGGCATCGATGTTGCCGCTCTGAAGGAGATCAAAGAAGTCAAACGTGCCCGCCTGACCGAATACAAGAACTATCGTCCGAATTCGGAATACCATGAAGGCCGCGGCGTATGGTCCGTCAAGTGTGACATCGCTCTTCCGTGTGCAACACAGAACGAGCTGCTGCTTGATGATGCCAAAGCCCTTGTTGCAAACGGCTGCATCGCAGTCGCCGAAGGCGCTAACATGCCGACCACTCCGGATGCCACCGAATATCTGCAGAAGAACGGCGTTCTCTTTGCCCCGGGCAAAGCAGCCAATGCCGGCGGCGTTGCTACTTCCGCTCTGGAAATGTCCCAGAACGCAGAACGTCTCTCCTGGACCTTCGAAGAAGTTGATGCCAAACTGAAACAGATCATGGTCAACATCACCCATAACATGGCTGATGCCGCGAAGGAATACGGCTTCGAAGGCAACTATGTCATCGGTGCAAATATTGCAGGCTTCAAGAAGGTTGCCGACGCCATGACAGCTCAGGGTATTGTGTAAGAACATCACCTGAACAATCATATGAAAAGGGATGCGGCTTCATACCGCATCCCTTTCTCTTTTCTTTACCAGCAGCTCCTTGTCTTTTTTTGACATGCGCTTGATGGCTGCTTCCCTGCACTGCGCTTCTTCCTTTGTCGGAAAGGTCTCATAATATACGAGGGAGACCGGCCTGTGGCTCCGGGTATACTTCGCCCCGGTTCCTGCATTGTGCGCGGCAACCCGTTTTTCCAGGTCATTCGTCCATCCGGTATACAGGGATCCGTCGGCACACCGCAGTACATAGGTATAGGCCCCGGCTTTATTCTCCTTCATACGCATCTCTCGGAAGCTGGCCGTACAGATACTTGGCATCGGAGATATTGGAATAATCATTGACCTCCGTATATCCGCCGCCTGTTACGAGAATATACCTCGTCTCGTCCTCTGTATCCGCATAGCTGGCCAGACAGTGTCCGGCTTCGTCGGTATAACCCGTTTTTCCGCCCCGGATCGACGTTTCATTCGGAAGTATGGAACTTCCCATTGAAGCAAACATGGTGCTTGTAAGGGCAAGTCCGTCCGGATGATATTCTGTCGGCGTCGTTGTATAGGTATGCGTTGAAATGATCGTCTTAAAGGTTTCGTTATTAAGACCATACTCCAGCAGTTTCGCCATATCCTTGCAGGTGGAATAATGATCCGGAGACTGAACACCGACACAGTTCGTAAACTGCGTGTTCTTCATTCCGATCTCCGCCGCTTTCTTATTCATAAGCTCGACAAACCGTGTTTCATAATCCCACTGTGTCGAACCTGCCTGTTTTTCAATGACTTCGCTTGCCAGTGCATAGCAGCATTCCGCACCGGAGGGAAGAAGTGCACCGTACAGAAGATCTTCGATCGTGACCTCTTCGCCCTCGGAGAAACCGGCTCTTGTCGCGTCCTGCGTCACCGCCAGACTGACCTCGTCATACATAACAAAATGCGTTTGTTTCAGATCAAGTTCTTCGATCGCGATGAGTGCCGTCATCATTTTCGTCATGGATGCCGGATAGATCTGGGCTTCTGCTTCGATATTCAGAATCTCTTTCTGGTCTTCCGGGCGGTACATATATACATTGGCACTGACGACTTCGCCAGTCATTAACGTAGGCACAAGCTTATCCGGCTTCGCCACAGGCTCTATGATCGCCTCACGCACCTCTGTTTCCGTCTTCTCTCCGACATAGGTCATCGGCATATCCGCGACCGTTTCCGCTGCCGCTGCCGAATACGCATCCGACTTCATACGTGAATAAAACAGCATTCCCAGCGTCAGGAGAATCAAAAGAGCAAGGAGCACGATGATACCGGCCAGAATCAGCAGAAGCTTCTTTCGAAACGCCCGTTCCTTCTCTCTTCTGGCAAGACGCGCTTCCCGCGCTTCCAGCTCTTCTTTCAGTGAATTTTGAGCCATTTGAATGTTCCCCTTTATATCCCCGTTTCATTTACAGATAAACATGATAAAAAACAAAAAAGCCCCTGTCAAGTAAGAGCCCCGGGCAGTCTGTTTTCAAATGCTGCCGGAAGATCGGCCTGTGGAGTGAATCGGTAAGATAACTTCAGCAGGTCTTTTTCAAAAAGCCCCGGGCAGTCGGGAATTTCCTTCCTGTCCGGGGTCTTCATTTACTTTATCCGGAAACTGCTTTACTATGATTTCCGCTGCCGGTCTGTTTCACCGGCCTTTTCTTTGCGGTACACGTGCAGGTCATCTTCCCTGCACCTGGCTAATACACAGTTCCCCGCCATTCAAGGCTGCTGTTCACCCGTCTGTGATCAACCGTTGTAATCGACGATCACCTTAGCCAGTGTTACACCGCCGGCCTGTGAGTCATCAATTGTATACGTAATACCGACACGGTCTCCGACTTCAACTCCGTAGTCCGTCTGGATCGTCGTGTAATCTCCGATGGAAAAACTCTGCCAGGACTCGTCGTCCGCTTCGATCATGATGTGGCTCGAATCGTATTCCTGTACGACGCCTTCCACATACTGCTCGGCCGGGGCCGGCTGCGGTTCCTGGGTCGGCTGCGGTTCCTCTGTCGGCTGCGGTTCCTGGGTCGGCTGCGGCGAATAGATCAGGGTGATGATCTTGGCCTGTGTAATGCCGCCGGCCTGTGTGTCATCAATTGTATATGTAATGCCGACACGGTCTCCGAGACCGATTCCGGTCTCTGACTGGATCGCCGTGTAGTTTCCGACTTCAAAGCTCTGCCAGGAATCGTCATCTGCCTGGATCATGATGTGGTTCGAATCAAATTCCTGCACGTCTCCTTCCACATAATACTCGGTCGGCTGCGGTGTAGTTCCGCTGACTTTCCGAATGTTTGTGGCCTGCGTTACACCGCCGCCCTGTGTGGTGTCAACCTTGTACGTGACAATTACCCGGTCTCCGATATTGATTCCGTCGCTCGATTCAATGACCGTATAGCTGCCGATTTCGAAGGAGCTCATGCTTCCGTCATCCATCGTAAGCATAATGTGGCTTGCATCATATTCCGTCACGGTACCTTCAAAGATCAGCTGTTCAAGCAGTGTAACTTTGTCCGCTCTGTAATACACATCCGACAGGGTCGTAAAGTTAATGCCTACATGATCGCCGACACAAATGGCTCTTGATGCACTGAAGGTCGCATACTGTGTGTTGAATGTCAGATCGCCGTTGCCGTTGTCCAGACGGATCCTGATGTTCGGTCCTGCGATCTCCTGAACGATACCCTCGATATAACCGGTCTTGACCGTGTTTTCGCTGCCATCCGTCGTATAAGCCGTGTAAACATAGGCAATTCTGCCATGATTCGAAACTTCGGTCCAGCCGTCCGTTGTAACACCCAGTGTCTCAAACGTCGTTCCTGCCTTCGCCGTACCGATCACACGGCCTTCCAGAGAACCGGTGGCCCGGACACAGATGTCATCCGTGGTTTTGATCTTTTTGTTGCTCGGCTGGATCTCTGCGATCTCGACCATATTGGTTTCCTGATAATTGGAAAGATCCGGCATCTGAATCGCATAACCGGGGGCATACTGTTCAAAAGTGCCTTTTACGACCAGACGGAAGGTCTCTGAAAAACCGTCTCCGTATTTGATCGTATATTTCATGTCAATCGTACGTGCTTTGATCGTACCATCGCTTCCGACTGTCAGTGATCCCGACATGGAATCTACTTTTGATCCGCTGCGCAGGCAGGAATCGTCGAGGAACAGCTTCTTGAAGGCAGCAAGCGTTTCATCTGTAGCTGCTACGGTATAGACCGTGTCGCCATTCTCGTCCACGTCACTATAGATCTCCGAGAGAGCATCGGCCGTCAGAGACAGATACACGTCATCGTTAACCATCCATGCAAGCGTTTCAACGGACATCGGGGTTTTGATATTACCGAGTTTCGTGGAAGTCGTGTAGAATTCCTTGCCGCTGTAATAATCAGTCTTTTCACCCTCTGTGGTCGTGGTCTTCATAATGACCTTAAGATTCTCTTCACTGTCCAGACCGGATGCCTGAAGCTCGGTCTTTTTGGATGAACCGATACCCGTCAGCTCCGATGTGACGTTTTCCTCAACAACCGCACTGAATCCGCCCTGATTCTTCTGATTGAAAAGAACCTCATTGTAGGCATCCGCAAGGGTCGCATCCACTGCCGCAGCCGCTCCTGCCTGAGCCCCTGCTGCTGCCGCCGCCTCTACTGCGGACTGCGCCTGTGCGTCTGCTGTCGGCGCCTCTGCTGTTGCCGGTGCCTCTGTTGCTGCCGGTGCCTGTGTTGCCGCCGGTGTCTGTGTTGCTGCCGGTGCCTCTGTCGCTGCCGGTGCCGACACTGCTGCAGCTTCAGGCTGCGCCGTAGCCTTCACGGCTCCGCACGCAGTTAACCCCATGGCCATGACCGCACTAAGAACAGCAGCCAGACCCCCTTTCCATGAACGCAATACTGAATTCTTTTTCATAACTATACCCCCTTTCTTTAACGGATACGAAATCATATCCCATAACCGAACCAAGTACCCAGGCTGTCCTGTCTTCTTCGGATAATTCCTGCTTTTCCGCTCCCGAAGCTCTTTATAAAATAAAAAACTTTTAAGCAAACTATATATTACTACAAAAACTTCAGAAACAACACACTTTTATAATATTTTTGTAATTTCTTTACCACTTCTTTACTTTTCAGGCCGCTGCTCTCCTCTTCGGTTAACTGAAAGCGCTGCCAAAACCCTCTGTTCCGCAATCGTCATCCCACCGCATTTCCTTTGCGGCTCTGTTCAAGCGAATGCGAGGACAATGCTCTTCGCTCCGCAAGCATCATCCCAATGCAGTTCCTTTGCGGCTCGGTTCAATCGAATGCGAGGTCAATACTCTCCGCATGACTCTGGTCCGCACCAGCCGCTTTCCGCTTCGTAGCAGATACAGATACTTTACCGTATAAACAGCTTGACCAGTGATAGTTTAACGGAATTGTAGGGCTCATATCTGAGCGGCATATCCAGCCAGTTGTATTTTTTCAGGATACTCTTCTTGTGTGTGAAAGTCTGAAAACTGTCTTTCCCGTGATAGCTTCCCATACCGCTTGCACCCACGCCGCCGAATGCCATGCGGCTTGTTGCCATATGAACGATCGTATCGTTGATGCATCCGCCTCCGAAAGAGATCTCCGTCAGAAAACGCTTTTCAAACGCTTTGTCATCCGTAAAAACATAGGCCGCCAGCGGTTTATCGCGCTTCTTCACGAAAGCAAGCGCTTCTTCCATGGAATCCACCACCACGATCGGCAGAACCGGTCCGAAGATTTCTTCTCCCATGACAGCATCTTCTGCCGTCACATTCATCATGACCGTAGGTTCGATCTGCAGAGTATCCCTCTTTCCTCGTCCGCCGTAAACGACTTTTTCCGGATCGATCAGTCCCATGACCCGGTCAAAATGCTTTTCATTCACCATATGGCCGTAATCCGGATTCATAAAAGCATCCTTTCCGTACATCTCCCCGATCTTCCCGCACAGAAGACGAACGAAATTCTCTGCCACAGACGAATCAACCAGCACATAGTCCGGCGCCACACAGGTCTGTCCGAGATTCAGCCACTTTCCGAAGGCAATACGGGCTGCCGCAATCTTCAGATTTGCGTCCCCTGCAACAAAACAGGGGCTCTTCCCTCCAAGTTCCAGGGTGACCGGAGTCAGATGCGGTGCCGCCTTTTCAAGCACGGTCCGGCCGACCGCCACAGAACCTGTAAAGAAGATATAGTCAAACTTTTTATCCAGAAGCTCTTTGTTCTGCTCACGCCCTCCGAGAACCACATCCACGTGTCCCGGTTCAAAAGCTTCTTCGATTACCTGTGCCATGATGGCAGAAGTCTTCGGGCTGTATGCACTCGGCTTAACCACGCAGCAGTTTCCGGCCGCCACCGCTCCGATCAGCGGCTCCATCGTCAGCATGAAAGGATAGTTCCATGGCGACATGATGAGCGTAACCCCGTACGGCTCCGCCATAACAAAAGTCTTTGACGCAAAATGAGCCAGATTGGGAACGGCCGGCTGCGGACGGCTCCACTCCCGCACATGCGCCGCCTGATACCGCAGCTCCGAAAGTGTCAGTCCCACCTCGCACATATAACTTTCAAAAAAGGACTTTCCAAGATCCTCTTTCAGTGCCAGATCAATCTCCGCATGGTGCCGCTCGATAGCTGCCTCAAGCCTCTTCAGTGCCTGTATTCTATAGAAGACATTCCGCGTCTTTCCGGTGTCAAAAAATGCCCTCTGTGCAGAAAGGATCTCCTCAATCGTCCGTTTTCCGCACTGCACTCCCCCACAAACAGCTGCTGCCTGCACAGAACAGGCGCTGTTTCCCGGGCGGACAGCTGTTTTGTTCTCATCCGGGATCAGAAGTCTGTAGATCTGCTCAAGGTCTTCCTTCGTCATGAGCTTCGGAACCGGATACAGCGGATTGCTCTCCTTCTCTGCACAGGCCGCCATAACAGGAATGTCTTCTTCCTTGACGCAGTCGAGCTTATCCGGAATCCCCATACGGCTGTTAAGTTCCTCAAACCACTTTATAAAGCCCTGCGCCGCCTGTCTGTCTTCCGCATCTGCCGGAACGACCCCCGCCGCTCTGGCAAGAACGGCCAGTCTTTTCTGACCGGCAAAATCATATTGCCTGAACACGTACGGACAGACGACTGCATTTGCGAGCCCGTGCGGCACGCCATACTGTCCGCCGAGAGAGTGCGCGATTCCGTGTACGTAGCCGACATAGGACATGGAAAAAGCCTCTCCTGCCAGGAAAGCCGCCTTGAGCATATTCTGCCGTGCCTGAAGGTCTTCCCCGTTTTCATAGGCTCGCAGCAGATTTTTCCGGATCAGACGGACTGCCATCACTGCCCAGGTACGGGTCTTTTTCGTTGTAGACCTTCCGATGAAAGCCTCCGCAGCATGAACAAGTGCATCCATTCCCGTCGTTGCTGTAATAAACGGCGGAAGCCCAACCGTCAGCCGCGCATCCAGCACGGCATAATCCGGAATCAGAGGAAAATCGTTGAT
>JABUSX010000033.1 GCA_021442545.1 Eubacterium sp.
ATAAAGAAGGAGTAACAGATGGCAGAGATCTGGAAGGGTGCGCCTGTAGGTGCCGCAATTACGAAGGAGTTGCAGGAAAGGGTACAGGCGCTGCAGGAAAAAGGTGTTGTGCCGGCACTTGCTTTGTTAAGAGTGGGAGAACGGGCGGATGATATCGCGTATGAAACGGCTGCTGTAAAGCGCTGTGAAAAGGCCGGCGTCGCCGTAAAGAAGTTTCTGCTGCCCGCGGATGCATCCGAAGAGGAAGTGCTGCATGCTGTAAAAACGATAAATGAAGACAGGTCTGTTCACGGCTGTCTGATGTTTCGTCCGCTGCCGGACCGTGCGGCTGAAAAGGCGGCCTGTGAGCTTCTGGATCCGGCCAAGGATGTGGACGGAATGACGGATATTTCTCTCTCCACCGTCTTTGCAGGAAAGGGCAAGGGTTACCCTCCCTGTACGGCGCAGGCCTGCATCGAAATTCTGCACCATTACGGCGTTGATCTTACGGGGAAAAGGGTCACGGTGATCGGCAGAAGCCTTGTGATCGGAAAACCGGTCTCCATGCTGCTGCAGGCGGAAAATGCTACGGTGACCATGTGCCACACCAGGACGGCCGATCTGCCGTCTGAATGCCGCAGGGCGGAAGTACTGATCGCGGCGGCCGGAAAGGCAAACGTTGTGGGAAAAGAACACACAAATAAGGAACAAATTATAATAGATGTGGGAATTAATGTAGATAATAACGGGAAAATGTGCGGAGATGTGGATTTTTCTGAAACAGAACCTGTAGTCAAAGCAATCACACCCGTTCCGGGCGGAGTCGGATCTGTTACGACGGCTGTTCTCTGCAAACATGTCGTTATGGCTGCAGAAGCAGCAGAAAACAGTATTGCGTGATCCGTACCGCGGCAGTTGAGCAGGTCATACCGCGAGAAAAGATAAGGAACCGATTATGTCTTCAGTCAGATTAAAGAATGTCCTGAAATACATGGTACCGGCCATGCTTTCAAACATTTGCATTCTTCTTTTTACAATTGTTGACGGCGTATTTGTCGGAAAGGGCGTCGGAGCCGATGCACTGGGTGCCGTAAATATTGCCTTCCCTGTGATTATGGTACAGGGGTCGTGTTTTCTGCTTGCCGCGATCGGCGGTGTTACGGTGTCAGCGATCCGTTTCGGACGTAATGACAAGGAAGGTGCCAATGAAATATTCATGCACTCGTTCTTTTTTACATTTCTGATCGGAGCTGTTTTTACCTTGATCGGCTGCCTGTTCTCCGTGCCGATCTGCCGGCTGCTGGGGGCAAATGATACCTTCCTTAAAATGGCTTCCGACTATCTGTACTGGTATCTGCTGTTTTCCATCCCTTCGGGGCTTGGGATCTGTCTTCAGGGGTTCTGCAGGAATGATGAGGCGCCCGGACAGACGAGCGTTGCCGTCATTATAGCTGCCTTCAGCAATATTTTCCTGGACTGGCTGTTCATCTTTCCTTTGGGGTGGGGAGTGTCAGGAGCGGCCGTTGCATCGGGAATAGCCCAGTGTATTTCCTTCCTGTTCGTATTTCTGCATTTTCTCAACAGAAAGGGATCTCTGTTTATCCACTTTCCGAAATTCAGCCTGGCATCGATTAAAAAAATTATTGTCCGCGGTGCACCCGAAGCGATTGCTCAGTTTGCCACACCGATGCATATCCTCTGTCTGAATCTGGTTCTGTCCAGGTATGTAGGAGATGTCGGGATCAATGCCTTCTCGGTACTTGCCTATATAGCCTCCTTTGCCATTGCTATTTTCTGCGGCACGAGCGAAGGACTCCAGCCGCTTTTCGGTCAGAGCTATGGCGCGAAAAATGAAGAGGATATGAAGTATTATTTCCGTGTGGGTTATGTGGTCAATATCCTCGGAAGTGCCGGCGTTATCATTCTGACCATAATTTTCAGCCGGCCGGTCGCTTCTTTGTTTGTGTCAGATGAAGCTACGATCCGTTATGTCGTGGAGACCATGCCGAAATTTACAGGGGGCCTTTTAGCGATGTCTGCGAACGTCATGATATCGTCGTATTTGTACTCGACCAAACGTTCTTCCTATGCCATAATGATAAATATTCTCAGAAGTTTTGCAGTCAATGTAGCTGTCATTCTGATTCTGCCGGTGATCTTTGGTCCGGAAGTGATCTGGTACACGTTCGGGATCGCGGAAGCCATTGTCGTCATATTTTCTGTTTTGTTCATGAAACATTCGGAACGAAACGGCATTGAATTTAAAGAGGATTAAATATAAAGAGGATAAGTTCATGCAGGATTTTAGAGAAAATCTGAACGATGAGAACAGGACCGCGGACCTTGCCTGTGCAGCGGCGGCCGGTACGCAGAATTTCCCGGGCGGACACAGAGAACCGCTGGAGATCTACAGAACTGTGTCGAAAATTCTTTCCCACAGCAGAAATTTTGAGAAGAGCATCAATGAGGTACTCGATTTTGTCGGGAAAACACTGAAAGTCAGCAGGGTGTACGTTTTTGAAACGGATTCAGAGGATCCGGGATTCTGCAGCTGTTCTTTCGAATGGTGCGCGGAAGGGATCTCTCCGCTGATCGGGGAACTTCAGCATCTTTCCTATGATGAACACGGATATGCAGAGTTTTTCTCGGAAAACCAACGTTTCATCTGTAAAGAAGGAGACTGTTCCGGATCGTGCATGCGTTCCGCAATGGAAAGAAGAAACATCGCGGCTACGGCAAAATATGCCTTTTTTGACAATGAACAGCTTGCCGGCTTCATCGGCGTTGATGATTGTTTCTGTGCCAGAGCGGACTGGAATCCGAAGAACGAAGAGATCGAAGCCCTGGTCTTTATTGCGGACCTGCTTTCAACCTATCTGATCAAAGAACGCAATCTGGAACGTGCACGTAAATCAGAGGAAAAAGCATATAAGGAAGCGGAACGTTCCAAAGAGTTTCTGGAAATGATCGAAACCTTTGCGGGCAGTGCTCCGTGGTATGTCTACTACAATGAGGACGGCACCGAGAAGGAGGCAAAATGGGGGCAGAATCTGCGTGACATGCTGGGATATACCGGAACGGAGGATTTCCCGGATATGTTTGAATCCTGGCTGCGTTCGGTTCGTCCGGATAAGCGGGAGTCCATCTTAAATGATCTGATCGGGCAGGCAGATACAAACAATGTTTTCAGCATAGTCTATCCGGCAGTTCGAAAGGACGGCTCCTCTGTTCTGATGAAAACAGAGGGAATCGTCCGGCGCTATGAAAACGGAATGCCGAGGCTGTATTACGGTACCATCCGGGATGTGACGGAAGAGGAAGCACTCCGGCAGAAAGAGCTTGAAAGCAAAACCTATCTGGAGCACTTTGTCCGCTCCTACACATCTGCCTACACGGTAAATCTGAAGGACAAATGCTTTGAGATCCTGCATATGGCACATGATTTCCGGGAAGTTTTTACCATGAACGGCAATCTGGAGGACATGGCGGCTTTCGTGGAAACGCATATTCATCCGGATGACCGTAAACTTATGAGGATGATGTCGAACCCGGATTACATCCGCGAACGTCTGAAGACCGACGAGAAGATCATTTTTACCGAAAGAGAGCAGTACGGCGGAGTCGAGCGTGTCATGCACGTGAGCATTATGCGCGGAGCGGATGCAGACCACTGCGTGATCGGTTTTCTGGATGTTACGGCGGAGCTGCAGAAGGAAAAGGAAGTCAACGAAAAGCTGGAGGAAGCGAATGAAGCACTTCTGCGGGAGCATGAAAATCTGAAGATTATCGAGACCTTAAGTACTTCTTTTTCCAGCATATATGCGGTGGACATGTCGGATTTCTCATACAAGCGCGTTGTTGAGCGGGAACCATCTGCCCTGATCTTCCCGAAAACAGGTCTCTTCGCAGAAAGTTTTTCGAAATATGTGGAAAGCTTTATGCAGCCTGCATACAGGGATGAATTTCTGATCATGCTGGATAAAGAAAATGTCAGGAAGGCATTGTCAGATGACCAGAAAGTTGTTCTGGAATACTGCCGCGAGGACAATACCTGGCGGAGAGGCTATTTCCTTCCGTCCGAGTACGATGAGGACGGCACGCTGAAAAGCTTCCTCTTTGCCGTTCAGAATATTGACGAGGATAAACAGAACGAACTGAAAATGCAGAGAGCCCTGAAGGAAGCCTACGAAGCTGCACAGCTTGCAAGTGCTGCGAAAACAACCTTCCTTGCCAATATGAGCCACGATATCCGTACGCCGATGAATGCCATTATCGGCATGACGGCCATTGCCGGAATGCATCTGAATGAGCCGGACAGAGTATCCGATTGTCTGAAAAAAATCACGACATCGGGGCGCCATCTTCTGGGTCTGATCAACCAGGTGCTGGATATGAGCAAGATCGAGTCGGGCAAGATCGACCTTTCGGAAGAGGATTTCAATATTTCCGAACTGCTCGATGAAGTGATCTCCATGAACCACGCGGCGGGAACGGCAAAGGGCCATGAACTTAAGGTCCGGGTCGAAAATCTTGTGCATGAACATGTCATCGGTGACCAGACGAGACTGGAGCAGGTCTTTAACAATCTGCTGTCCAATGCGATCAAGTATACGCCGAACGGCGGCCTCATTGAGATTGTCGTCACCGAAAAGGAAACGAACAAGAACAATATCGGCGGATATGAGGTCATCGTAAAGGATAACGGGATCGGCATGTCGGAGGATTTCAGAAAAACGATCTTCGAGCCGTTCTCCAGAGCCGCGGACACCAGAGCCGCTTCCAAGCAGGGTACAGGGCTCGGCATGCCGATCGCCAGGAATATCGTCCGAATGATGAACGGCGATATCACAGTCAGAAGCGAACTGGATAAGGGAAGCGAGTTTATCGTTACGTTCTTCCTGAAGCTAAACGAAGGACGCAACAAGGATCATGAAGAGTTTGCAGATCTTCCGGTGCTGGTCGTGGATGACGATGAAAGCTTTGCCGCCGGTGCCTGTGAAATTCTGAACAGCCTTTCCATGAAGTCCGAATATGTTACCGACGGTCAGGATGCGATCGAAAAAACCGTGGAACGCCATGAAAAGAAGGATGATTATTATGCAATCATCATGGACTGGAAGATGCCCGGTATGGATGGTGTTGAGACGACGAGAAGGATCCGGAGCCGCGTTGGAAAAGATGTTCCGATCATCGTTCTGACGGCATATGACTGGTCGGATATTGAAGACGAGGCAAGAGAGGCCGGCGTCAATGCGTTCCTGAGAAAGCCGTTGTTCCGCAGCAAGGTGATCGAGCTGTTCAATGACCTGAACATCGGAAAAAGCAACGTGAAGATCCAGGAGGATCTCGAGAATATGCTGCAGGATTTCACCGGAAAGAGGATTCTTCTGGCGGAGGATAATGAGATCAACAGGGAGATCGCCATTGAGCTTCTCAGCATGACAGGTATAGAGATCGAAACAGCCGAAAACGGAAGCATCTGCGTAGATATGTTCACATCAAAGGAAAGCGGATATTATGATATGATCTTCATGGATATCCAGATGCCGGTCATGAACGGATACGATGCGGCAAGAGCGATCCGGGCCGGCGGACATCCGGATGCGGAGAACATTCCGATCATTGCCATGACGGCAAATGCGTTTTCCACCGATGTCAGGGCAGCGTTTGATTCCGGCATGAACGGGCATATTTCAAAGCCGATCGACATATCGATAGTCATGAAATCCATGAAGGAACATATACGTGTGTGATGCCGCATCGTTATGCGGAAAAAATTTGTTCAGCAGGCATGAAAGATGCATTGACTGTGCGGATCTCATAGTGCCGGCGTGATAATGAATGCGGACCGGTACATAAAGAGTTTGCAAATTATACACTCTTCAGTCATAATAGAAAAAGTGTGTTTTTGGCAGTTGCGAAGAAGCAGACCTGACGATATCTGCCGGGATTTTTAAAACAGATCATGGAGCACCGGATCTGCTTTCAGTAACAAAGTATCATACCAGTGACAAAGTTTTATATAAGAAAGGGGATTTGTATTATGTTTCCAAATGCAGCAAGCGGAGCCAAAAAATTGTTTCTTGCAGAGATCTTTCGTATCATTGCGGCCGTGGTCGTGGTCATAGGAGTTGTCCTGACCGTAGCCGGTGCTGCTTCGGCCATAACCGGGGCTCTGACCGGAGAGGGCGGTGCGGGTTCTTTAGTCGCCGCCGGTGCGGGTGTAATTATTACGGTAGTCAGCCTTGTATTATCGATCGTCTCCTTTATCATGGAGATCGTGGGTCTTGTGAACTGCAACAAAGATGAACCGCGTTTCAAGACGACGCTCATCCTTACCATTGTAGGCATCGTTCTTTCTATTGCTGCCGTGCCGCTCGCTTTTGTCCCGGTTCTCGGAGTGATCGTTTCGGTTATTTCCAAAGTGCTTCCGCTCATCATTGCCATACTTGTAATTGTTTACCTGACAGGTCTTCTGGAACAGGCCGGAAAAGATGATGTGGCTTTAAGCGGACATAAACTGCTGAAGACGCTGAATGTTATCCTGATCCTGTACCTTGTGATGTGCATTGTCGGTTCCATTTTTATCGTGGTCGGACTGATCTTAAGTGTTATTACAACTCTGGTCATGATCATTTACTTCATCTGCTACCTCGTTTTCCTGAAAAAGTGTTCAGTTGCACTTCAGTAACGGTTTGAAATGGAAAGTAAAAATTACGAATATTCAGTCATGACCTGTAATGTTCTGACTGATGCCAATACCCGTCATGGTTCGAAGCGCTTTGTCAACAGATCAAAATCGCTTCGAACCCTGATACTGAAATATATGCCGGATCTGATCGGTATGCAGGAACTCAGGGGAGAGATGATCCCTCATCTGGACGGGCTGATGAAAGATTATGAAATAGTCGGAGAGCCACGGTCTCTGCATCCGGGTGACGAGCGCTGTTCGATACTGTTTCGAAAGGATCATTTTGATCTTCTTTCAACAGAAACGCTGTGGCTGTCTCCAACGCCGTCCGTGCCGGGTTCGCGTTTTATTACCGCGCTGTTTCCGAGGATCGTTACCTTTGCGTATCTGAAGGACAAAAGGACGGGCGAGACATTTACGTTTGCCAATACGCATCTGGAACATGCAAATCCCGTCGTGCGTCATCTGCAGGCCAGGATCCTGATCGATCTCCTCTACCAGAAAAAGCAGGGATCATTTCTTTTTCTGACAGGTGATTTTAACTCCACGAGTGATTCGAGTGCTCTGAAGCTTTTCCGTTTCACAAATCTGAGAGATGTGATCGGGGAAGACCTCGGTACGACTCTTCGAAATCCGGCTGTGGCTCTGATATTCAGAAACAAAGCGATCGATCACATCTTTATTCCGAAAGAGTTTGAGCTCTGCGATATCGTTAAGATCGAGGAGGAACCGAACGGACTGGCACACAGTGACCACTACCCTGTGATCGCCTACGTAGGCAGACCGGACGGAAAACCGGCGGCGTGACCGGAGATCCTGTTTTTCAGGGGTATTAATAATTATTGAAAAAAATCTGAAGAAAAGGCCTGCTCCCGACAAAGAATCGGTGAGCAGGCTCTTGTCATATGTCGAAAATCGGATAATAATAGGTTCTGTGCCTGCGTTATCCGGGAAAGACCGGACGGTGCAGGAAACAAAAGGTCGGAAAGTATCGGATCCTTCAGAGAAAAAAAGCCGGAAAGTGTCGGATGCTTCAGTGAAAAAGGCCGGAAAGTGTCGGATGCTGCAGGAGAAAGAAGATCCGGAGAACATCGGGCGAAAAAAGAAAGGACGGAAAATATGAGACCGCTGATAGCTGTTCCAATCGGAGATCCTGCGGGGATCGGGCCGGAGATCGTGATTCGTGCTCTGGCTGACCGGAATACGACGGAAAGTGCGCGCTGCGTGATCGTGGGAAGCCGAAAAGTTATGGAAAAGGCATTGACGTATCCCGGCATGCCGCAGCTTGTCATACATACGCTGAAAGATCCCCGGGAAGGGGACTATGCGCCCGGCACGATCGAAATAGTGGATATCGACAATATGGATATGGATGCCTTTGTACCGGGACAGGTAAGCGGCATGTGCGGCCGGGCTGCATACGAATATATTGCCGAAGCCATTGCACTTGCCAACGAGGGTATCGTGCAGGCAGTGGCAACGACCCCGATCAACAAGGAATCCCTTAAGGCGGGGAACGTGAACTTTATCGGTCATACGGAAATATTCAGTGCTTTGACAGGGACCCATGATCCGCTGACCTTGTTTGAGGTTCGGAATCTTAGGGTATTTTTCCTGACCCGCCATGTTTCCCTGCGGAAAGCCTGCGATATGGTCACAAAGGACCGGATCGTGGACTATGTGATCCGCTGTACCGAAGCACTTCGCAAGCTGGGCATCACGGAAGGAACGATGGCAATTGCAGGTCTTAATCCGCACAGCGGAGAACACGGCCTTTTCGGTGATGAAGAAGTAAAAGAGGTCTTCCCGGCAGTTGCCGAGCTGCAGGAACGCGGTTATAAGGTAGCCGGTCCGATCGGGGCGGATTCCGTATTTGCCCAGGCTTTGAACGGAAAGTACAACAGCGTGCTGAGTCTTTATCATGATCAGGGGCATATTGCAACCAAAACGCTGGATTTTGAACGCACCATCTCGATCACGGCCGGCATGCCGATCCTGCGGACCTCGGTGGATCACGGTACGGCTTTTGATATTGCGGGTCAGGGTATTGCCAGCCCGGTGAGCATGACGGAAGCCATCCGGCTGGCCGTCAAGTATGCACCTGCTTTTTCTTCAGAAAAAACGAAAGGCTGTTCGTGTACGGCTGAAGAGGCGGCAGAAAAAGCTGATGCATAAGAACAGTTGATCCGGGGAAGAACGGGCATACCGGAAGATCTGCGATTGTTCTGCAGACAGGGAAAAGAATATATATATTAATGCAGACATCTGTGAAGAAGGGTGTCGGAGAGGATGAAATATGGGAAATACAATCAACACACAACACGAGCAGCTTGGCAAGGTCCGTTCCACGATCCGGGAGATCTTTGAATACGGAAACAAACGGCGTATGGAGATCGGAGCAGAGAATGTTTTCGATTTCAGCCTCGGAAACCCGAGTGTTCCCGCTCCTGAAATGGTTAAAAAAACATATATGGAGCTTCTTCAGACCGAATCGGATATCGAACTGCACGGCTATACATCAGCACAGGGTGCTCTTCCCACACGTAAGGCCATTGCGGAGAATCTGAACAGCCGTTACGGCACGGCATTTCATGCGGATAATTTCTATATGACCTGCGGTGCGGCAGCTTCTCTTCGGGTTACCCTCGGTGCACTCATCACACCGGGTGCGGGAGAAGAAGTTGTGACCTTCACACCCTATTTCCCGGAATATAAAGTCTTTGTGGAATCCTCAGGTGCGAAACTGGTGGAAAGCATTTCGGATCCCGAAACCTTCCAGATCGATTTTACGGATCTGAGCAGCCGCATTACGCCGCAGACGAAGGCCGTTCTGATCAATTCGCCGAATAATCCCTCCGGCGTTGTGATCCGGGAAGAAGGAATACGCCAGCTTGCGGAACTGCTTCAGGAACGTTCGGCCATATACGGTCATACGATCTATATCATGACAGATGAGCCGTATCGTGAGCTGGTATATGACGCAGAGACAGTCGTTCCTTTCGTCACGAAGTATTATGACAGCACCATCGTCTGCTATTCGTTCAGCAAATCTCTGTCAATGCCCGGTGAGCGTATCGGCTATATCCTTGTGCCGGATGCATGTGACAGGGCTGCAGACATCTACGCCGCTGTCTGCGGTGCAGGCCGCGCTTTAGGTTATGTCTGCGCACCGAGCATGGTCCAGAAGCTGATCGCCCGCTGTGCCGGAGAGGTTTCGGATGTTCAGGTCTATAAGAAAAACAGGGATATCCTTTACGGAGCCCTGACGGAATACGGATATAAGTGCGTTTATCCGGACGGAGCCTTCTATCTGTTCTTCAAAGCCCTTGAGGAAGATGCAGGAGCTTTCTGCAATAAGGCCCGTGATTACGAACTGCTTCTCGTTCCGGCAGACAGCTTCGGAACACCCGGCTATGTCCGCCTTGCCTACTGCGTGTCGACGGAACAGATCGAAAAGAGTCTTCCGGCATTTAAGGCACTGGCCGATAGTTATAAGTAAGAGGAAAACGCCCTGATCCCGGGGATGAGGAGCGTCCTTGAAACAGATATACAGGAGATGCATCTTTGATTCTGCAGGATGAGATGCATCTCCGGTTTTTTCAGGAACAGGAAGATGCTGAGGACGATATCGGCAGGATGAAAGGCGGCGTGGTATTTCGGGAAGAATAAAAATTCTGATAGTTTTATTGTCAAGGGCAAAGACGTAAAAAATGCAGATTCGGAAAAACGACGAAATTTTATAAAAATATAATTACGGAAACCGAGGTTTACATTTTACGGAAGCAAGTTATCCACATCCCGAAACCCATATAGAACGGGAAACAGGGAGTTATCAACAAAGTTATCCACATTATCCACAATTATTCGTGTTGAAATAATACGGTGACATAAAATTCCAAAAGAGAATTTGCTTTGTGGAGATTCAACAAAAATGAAAAAGGATCGATAAAATGAGACTGAGAAATATCCCCGGTTCGGATGAAGTGATCGCCGTAAGTGAGTATGTGGTACGGGAACCGGAACAGAATAAAGGAAACTGGAAAGAGCTTTTCGGAAACGAAAATCCCATCGAACTGGAGATCGGAATCGGAAAAGGACGTTATCTGATGGATATGGCCGGACGTCATCCGGAACGGAATTTTCTGGGGATCGAAAGATACAGCAGTGTGCTTCTGCGCGCGATCCAGAAGGCAGAGCAGAGAGTATCGGGGGCGGCGCTTCCTTTGAATGCATCTGTGAGAAAACGTCCTCACAGGCCGGAAGGCTGCAATTTCCGCTTCCTGCGTTTCGATGCGGCGGAGCTTCCGCTTCTGTTTGAACAGGGAGAGATCAGCCGGATCTATCTGAATTTCTCCGATCCCTGGCCAAAGGACCGCCATGCACACCGCCGCCTCACATCGGAACGGTTTCTGGAACGGTATGAACAGATCCTGGATTCTGGATGCGGGATCGTGTTCAAAACGGATAACCGGGATCTGTTTGAGTTCTCGCTGGAGGAGATACGGAGACGAGGCTGGGAGCTGAAGGCCTGTACCTTTGACCTGCATGGGGCAGGAGAATCTTCTTCGGATTCTGCGGCAGATTCTGCAGCAGGGTGTGCGGAAATAAGCGCAGGATCTTTATATGCGGACACGGTTGAAGTGCTCACGGAATATGAGGAAAAATTTGCAGCAAAGGGGAACCCCATCTGTATGCTTGCTGCAGACAGACGATAAAGTCTTCTTCGTTCCGGCATTTTCCGAAGAAATGGATATACAACAGCATACTGATGCTGCTGTAAAAGTGGACACGGCGGAGACAAAAAATGAAATATGTGTGGTCATACAAGTGCCCGAAAAGCCCGAAAGAATCAATGCTTCTGTTGATTTTCGGGCTGTTTTTCTGTGTGTAAAAGCCCATACAAGACGAAAAGTCAATATTGTTTCGAACGATAATGTATAATTAATTTTGCAGATTTATTATTGAAACAGACATAGTCTGCAGCTATCGGCAGAATCAAGAGAACTTTTTGATGAGTTCTGTTTCGGGTTTTGATTTTTGTATTGACAAACAGAAATAAATAGTATATCTTTAGAATACAAAAGATAATAAAAATATTTTTGCAAAAAACATTTCAGTAATAAATCACTGCATGCTTCAGAAAGCACTTCATACGAGATCACGCGTTTTTCAGAAAGCACTTCGATAAAGAATTACTTCGTTTTTCAGAAATCACTTCAACAAAAAATCACTGCGTTCTTTAGAAAGCACTTCAATAAAGAATTACGGCGTTTTTCAGAGGGCAATTTGATAATAGACGTGGTCTTCAGAAAACATTTCGATAAAGAATCATCAAGGTATCTTTTTCATCCAAACTTATTATTTCGATATGTTTCTTGTTTTTCGGCACTAAAATAGCTGAGGTTTATAAATGACGACATTAAATGGTATGGCACTGGTCTTATCCGCCGGCGCTGCTTATATGGATCTGAAATATACACGGGTCGATAATCTGTGGATCCTGATCTGGGCTGCCGCAGGAACGGCAGTTCGCTTTCATAACGCGGGCCCGCCTGTCTGGATTTCGGTTTTTGCAGGTATGTTTTTTCCGTTTATTTTTCTGCTTCCGTTTTTTTATCTGCGGATGATCGGAGCAGGGGATATCAAGGTTCTGATGGCCTTCGGATGCATGACGGGTCTTCGGGATATTCTTTACGGCGTCCTGTTTTCTTTTCTGATCGGAGCCGTTCTGGCTGCTGTGATCTTTCTGATCTACGGCGGGTTCCGGCAGCGCCTCCTCTATTGTCTCAACTACACAAAAGAATACCTGCAAAGCGGGCAGAAGAAACCCTATCTGCGTGACGGTGTGCAGTCGGAAAGCCTTCATATGACCTATCCGATCTTTCTGGCCGTACTGCTCTGGATCGGGGGCATCTATACCGTTTTCTGATTATTCATGAAGGAGAAATGGATATGAAACCTGTTTTTGTGATCTGTGATTCGGAAAAAGAATATGCCGTTCGTTTTATGGAATATGCGAACACACGTAAGATTCCCTTTGAAGTGCAGGTCTTTACCGGCAGGGAAGGACTTTTAGAATACGCAGGGGAACATCCTGTCGAGATACTTCTAGTTTCTCAGAGGATGATGTGCGAGGAGATAAGAAATCTGGATGCCGGGAAGCTCATAATTCTTTCCGAACAGTACGAAACTGTATCCGGGGACATTTCCTCTGTATACAAATATCAGTCCGGTGCACAGGTCATCAGGGAAATCCTGGATATCTACAGTGCAGAACAGGAAGGACTCGGAACGGGGAAGGAACCGCAGATGCGTGAGGGAGAGTTCTGTGGTGTATACGGCCTGACAGACCCCCTGCGCCAGATGCTGTTTTCTCTGACTTACGGGCAGATTCTGGCCGAGCATCAGCCGGTTCTGTATATCAATCTGCAGAAATATTCCGGACTGCAGGAACTTACAGGGGATGTGTATGACGGAGATATGGGCGACCTGCTGTATCTTTTTCGCACCGGCAGAGCCGGTTTTTCCTGCCGGATTCCGGGGCTTCTCCGACGGATCGGACAGATGGATTATCTGCCGGCTCCGTATTCTCCGGAAGATATCGGGGAACTTACCGGGAGTGAATGGAAGGCTTTTTTTCATCAACTGAACAGGGCATGCACACACGAGACGATCCTTCTCGATCTGGGCCCGGCCGTTCGCGGAACGGCGGAGATCATGAGGTTCTGCGGGAAACGGATCCTTCTTTGCAGTGAAGATGCATTTTCATTTCAAAGATGCAGAAAACTGGAGGAGGAATGGCAGGCAGGGCAGGAATCCGTCTGCCGGCTCACACCGCCTGACGCCATACCTGTACAGGAAGGCAAGTGGTTTCTTGAAACCCTGCCATCGACAGAATTCGGATCCTTTATCCGTTCCAATCATAAGCTTATGTAAGTTCAGAAAGGAACAGAAGAGACTTTGTTATTCGAAAATTTGAAAAGCGGAAAAGGACACAACTGTTAACCGGAACTTCGAAAAGCGGAAAAGGACTCAACTGTTATTCGGAACTTCGAAAAGCGAAAAAAGATTCAACTGATATCCGGAACTTCAAAAAGCGGAAAAGGACATAGCTGTTAGCCGAAACTTAAAAACAGAAAAACATGTCTGTTATTCGGATATCTGTGTAATACAGAAAGGAAGAAAGATGCTGTTTGAACGTCTGAGAAAAAAGCGGAATGACGGAAAGATTTTTGATTCTGATGAGAATGAGTTTCATGAGGAACAGGGGACAGAAGCAGTTTCTGCCTCATTTCAGAAAGCGAAGAGTGAAAATCAGGTATCGGACAGAGCCGACCGGATGCGCAGAAAACTGCGGGAGGAACTGGATGAACGGGATGCCATGTCTGAGGATGAGATCGGACATCTCGTGGACGAACTGATTCTTTCAGAAGGAACGGAGGCACATCTTTCCCTGTACGAAAAGGAAGCCCTGCGGAAAGAGCTGATGTTTTCGGTTCGGAAACTGGATGTTCTGCAGGAACTTGTAGACGATCCGGAAGTCAATGAGATCATGATCAACGGTTATCGGAATATTTTTTATGAAAAAGGCGGAAAGCTGCATCGCTGGGAAAGGGAATTTCCGTCCAGGGAACGTCTGGAGGATGTAATCCAGAGCATTGCCGGTTCGTGCAACCGGATCGTGAATGAACAGCGTCCGATCGCGGATGCCCGCCTGCCGGACAACGGAGCCCGCGTAAATATTGTACTGTATCCGATCGCACTGGAAGGTCCGATTCTGACGATCCGGCGGTTTCCGGATGATCCGATCACCATGCGGGGGCTGATCCGGAACAACAGCCTGACATCGGAAGCGGCGGAATTTCTGAGGGATCTGACGGGGGCGGCCTATTCGATTCTTGTAGGCGGCGGCACATCGACCGGAAAAACGACTTTTCTGAATGCCCTTTCGGCTTACATTCCTAAAACCGACAGAGTGATCACCATTGAAGATAACGCAGAACTTCAGATCCAGGGGATCGACAATCTTGTCCGTCTGGAAGCACGTAATGCCAATCTGGAAGGTACGCAGGAGATCACGATCCGGGATCTGATCAAAACAGCGCTGCGAATGCGGCCGGACCGACTGATCGTCGGTGAGGTGCGCGGTGCGGAAGCCGGGGATTTTCTCATAGGGCTGAATACGGGGCATTCCGGAAGCCTCGGAACAGCTCACGCCAACAGCGTCAGAGATATGATCAGCCGAATCGAAATGATGGTTCTGATGGGGATCGCCCTTCCGGTACCGGTCATACGAAGGCAGATCGCAGGCGGGGTGGAGATCCTGGTTCAGTTGACTCGTGACGCGGACGGACGCAGAGCCGTAGATGAGATTGCGGAGATCGACGGGATGCAGGGAGACGACGTCTGCATTCGAACGATATACAAAAGAAATATGGCCGGAAAACTGGAAAAGAAGGCAGAACTGAAGCACCGGGAGAAGCTGGAAAAATATTATGAGAGAAGGAAACGTCATTACGGGTGAAACTGCTCAGGCGTGAACGTAAAAGAAGAAACCAGGCGGAAACAACAGGAGGAAAAACCTTGACCGGGACAGCGGAAGGAAGAAATCAGATTGCGGATCTGAAAACAGGCAGATAAACCCGGATCATGGGAGCAGAGAAAGAAATCGTATGCGGAATCCAATAACAGGAGGAAAAGCCTGAATTATGAGAGCAGAAGGAAGAAATCAGATCGCGAATTCGACAGTGGGAGGAAGAAAGCAGATTGCAGATCTGAGAACGGAAGGAAGAAATCAGATCGCGAATCTGAAAGGAAAATCCCGGGTCATGAGGATGGAAGGGCGAACCGAAAGAAAAGACGGAAAGACGGATTACTCGAAATACTCTTTTTCCGTAAAGGAATGGGTGCGCTACGGACTGACCGGTCTCGGAATCGGGGCGGTCATGGTCTGGCTGACGTATGACAATATCAAAGCGTTTCCTCTGGCCGTGGCCGCCGCCGTCGTATATCTGGTTCTGACACACAGGCGTCTGCTTACAGAGAGACAGAAGATCCTGCAGTATCATTTCCGGGATTTTTTGTCCTCTCTGCATACAACTCTTGCAGCCGGTTATTCCATGGAAAATGCAGTGCGTTCCGCAACATCGGACATCGAAAAGCTTTTCGGAAAAAAGGATATTCTGACAAACGAACTGAAAAACATCGTCTGGCAGATGAGCTGTCAGATTCCGGTCGAACAGGCCTTCCGGGATCTGGGAGAACGCAGCTGCGTGGAAGATATCGCCGGATTCGGAGAAGTTCTGATCATCGCCAAAAGAACGGGCGGCAGCATGGATAAGGTTCTGGAAGCGACCTGGCGGAATCTGTGTGAGAAGATCGATACATCCATGGAGATTGATGCCATGATCGCTTCCAAACGATATGAACAGAGCATTATGAGTCTTATGCCGGCCGGGATCATTCTGTATCTGAAAGTGGGTTTTCAGGGTTTCCTTGATCCGATGTATCATTCGACTACGGGAATTCTGATCATGACAGGCTGTCTGGCACTCTATCTTTTTGCTTTCTTTCTCGGACGTAAAATGACGGCGTCCATGGATGTATGAAATGAGGAGGACATAGAACCTGTATGGAATCGATCATATTGCTGCCGATACTGACAGGAGCGGTAGTCCTGTATCTGTTCAAAACAAAACGAATAACGAGGGTCGTGTGTCTGATTCTTCTGGTCGGTACGGCTGCGGCAGGGGGAAAGATCTTTCTGGAATATCAGGAAGGATCAAGGCAGGAGATCACTGAGCTTTCCCGGGAAGAGGACGGGAAGGCAGAAGAAGGAGTCCCGCTGACGGTGGAAGCCGATAATGGGGAAAGCAGCGAAGTGCAGATCCGTGTTACAGATCCGGAACCATCCGAAAAGGAGATGAATGAAAAACTTGAAAAAGAAGCCGCACTTCTGGAAGAAAAAATTCTCGGAAAGAACAGCTCTCTTTCTCATGTCGAGTGGAATCTGGAACTTCCGTTTGAAACGGACGATCCCTCGGTCAGTATATTCTGGATGAGCAGCCGGCCGGATGTTCTGACTTCGGATGGAATGATCACAAGCGAAGCCGAAGCAAAGGGAACAGATGTGGTTCTGACGGCACAGCTTACGACAGGAGAGCAGACGACGGAATTCCGGAGAAATCTGACCGTATTCCCGTCCAAAGAAGAAAATGCGGCGGCAGACCGTTTTCAGAAGGCGGCAGACAAGCTGAACAAAAACCGCAATGAATCGAATTATCTTCTGCCTGAGGAACTGGACGGCAAAAAGCTGACCTGGTACCGGAATGCGGAAGA
>JABUSX010000240.1 GCA_021442545.1 Eubacterium sp.
GCTGCAAGAGAAGATCGATGCCCAGCGGAGAGAATTTCTGGCCAATGTTTCCCACGAACTGAAAACCCCGATTGCTCTGATCCAGGGATACGCGGAAGGCCTCCGGGAGAATATTCTTGATGATCAGAAAAGCCGTGAGGAGTATGCAGGCGTTATTGTCGATGAAGCGGCGAAAATGAATCATATGGTAAAGCAGATCACAGCCCTGAACCAGCTTGAATTCGGAGAGAACGCTCCGGATATGGAGGAGTTTGATCTTTCCGAACTGATCAGCGGGATGCTGGAACGGATGAAGAAACTTTTTTCCAAAAATGAAGCTTTGATCGAATTCAGACCGGACGGTCCTGTGCCGGTTATCGGCGATGCCTTCCAGATTGAGGAGGTCATATCCAATTATCTGACAAATGCCCTGAATCATCTGGACGGAGACCGTACGATCGAGATCTCCTTTCATGTGCAGGATGATGTTGTGGAAACATCGGTTTTCAATTCCGGAAAACCGATCCCGGAAGAAGAACTTGAAAAGATCTGGGTAAAATTCTATAAAATCGATAAGGCGCGGACACGGGCATACGGAGGGAGCGGCATCGGTCTTTCCATCGTGAAGGCGATCATGGATGCGCACGGACAGACCTGCCGTGCTGTCAATTACAAAGATGGGGTGGCTTTCTGCTTCACTTTGTCTCTTGCAAAACATTCACCTGAAAAAAATATAAATTAGAAATTTTCAACGAAAACGGAGTTGAAATTTCGTCTTAATTTTGATGCCTGTTATAAAAAAAAGATTGTGACATATCTTTGCGGAGTTTGCTATAATGTATGGAAGGAAGGGCATTTTTCAGTCGGCATAGGGCATTCTGAGGTGGGACATGTATAAAAAAGGTACTTACATTGTATACGGTATGAGCGGCCCTTGTCTTGTGGAAGATATCACCAGATTGTCCATACCCGGTTGTGACAGGAAAAGAAAATATTATGTGCTGCGTCCTGTTATAACGGACAAAAGCACCATCTATTCACCGGTCGACAACGAAAAGGTCGTGATCCGCGATCTGATGTGCAGAGATGAAGCGGAAGAGCTGATTATGCAGATTTCGGATATTCCCGAAATCATCGTGGAAAATGAAAAGGTCCGGGAGGAACAGTATAAAGAGATCATCAAACAGATCAATCTCCGGCAGTGCATTGCATTGTTGAAAACGCTCCTTCACAAAAAGAAGGAGCGTCAGGAAGAAGGCCGTAAATTTACAACCGTTGATGAACGTTATTTGAAAGAAACAGAGATCATTGTCAGCAGCGAACTTGCGCTGGCTCTCGGGGAAGAGCGAAGCGTGACGGACAGAAAAATCCGGGAATTAATCACAGCCGTGTAAACGGCTTTTTTTATTTTATACAGATCAGGTGTTTCAACGAAGAAGCACCTGATCTGTATTTTTGTATCTGTTTGTTATCTTTTCTCATTTATCCTTTTCCCGTCTCTTTTCCGGAGCTTTCTTCGGCTTTTTTTTCTGCAAGGAAGGCGGCTGCATCATCCGGCAGTTCATCGAGTCCTTCACCGACATCGACGGAGAGCGGTTTGCGGCGGAACAGGATATCATACATGACCGGGATAATGTACAGAGTCATGAGGGTCGCATAGATCAGACCGCCGGCGATTACAAGTGCCATATCTCCGCCGAGCTGGCTTCCGATTCCTTTTCCGAATATCAGCTGCCCCATGGCCAGAATCGTCGTAAGAGCCGTCATCAGGATCGGACGCATACGGGTCTTTCCGGTTGCAATCAAAGCGTCCCGCCGTTCCATGCCTCCCAGACGGAGCTGGTTTGCAAAATCCACGAAGACGATGCCGTTGTTGACAACGGTACCGATCAGGATCAAAAAGCCCATCAGTGCAAGAAGGGTCAATGGTCTTCCGGCAATAATCAGAGCCAGCATGCCGCCCGTAAATGCAAGAGGGATGGTAAACATGACGATAAAGGGTGAAAGCAGGCTCTGGAACTGAGCTACCATGACCAGATAGATAAACAGAAGGGCCAGAAGAAGCATGACGGTCATCTGCTCCAGCATTTCCGAGATCTGGCTGGTTTCTCCTGATTCGGATATCGTATATCCGGGAGGAAGGTTGTTTTTGAACGTATCGATCTGAGGCTGCAGTTCACGATTCAGGAGAGTGAGGTTTTTTCCTTCCTTTGGTTTTGCCGAAACAGTCACATAGCGGGTGAGATTTTCGCGGGTGATCACATTGGGGGTCGTTGTTTCTTCAATAGTTGCAATTTCCCCAAGCCGGATCGTTTCGGGAATTTCGTTTTCGGTTTTTTCGGCTGTGGTCTCTTTTGCTGCAGCGGACGCGTCATTTCCTGCGGAAAACATCTGTTCCAGACCGGATGCGGAACCGAAAGAAGAGGATGAACCGAAGCTGCCGGTGTTTCCGCTCATCTGATTCATATCGGCCGCATTCGTTTCGATCTCCATATCAAGGAGATTTTCTCTGGTCAGCGGATCAGTCCTGTCGGAAATCGTTACCTTCATATCGATGCCGTTTACCGTAATCGATGTGGAAGAGACGGAGGTTTCCAGCCGGGATGCGATCTTCTGATAGATACCTGCGACCGTCAGACCATATTCTGTAGCTTTGTCTTTGGAAATATGCAGCTGCAGTGTGGCATCACCGGTCTCACTGCCGTCCCTGACTTCCGAAAAACCATTATTCTCTGAGATTATTTCTTTTAGTTCGGAAGCAAGTGAGGCCAGCATTTCTGCATCCTGTCCGTATATGTTTATGGTGAGTCCGCTCTCGGAGGTAAAGGAAGTCAGATCCGTCAGTCCGCTGGAGGAAGCCGTTACCGTGCAGGGAAGATCTCTGACTGCGTTTTCGATATCCTTGCTGATACGTTTTATTGTTTCGGGAGCGGCATCAGAATCAGCAACCGCGTAACCTACATAGAGACGGTAGTCGGAAGAGGAACTGCCTCCGAAGGACGTAAACAGATTGGTGCTGCTTCCTTCGTCCATGATTCCGATATCGTTTACGCCATCAACTTTCAGGATCCGATCCACTACATCATCGACAACAGCATAGGCGTCCTCACGGGTCGGCGGGTCTTCAACCGTGACGTTGACCTGTATCGAATTGGAACTCATTTCCGGGAAGTAGACGATACCCATGCGTGTAAGCTGCCAGACACTGAGCACCAGAAGACCAATCGTGACGGCAAGTACGGGAAGCTTATGATTCAGACAGAAGCCGAGGCTCTTTCCGTAAACTTTCTGCATGGCAGAGAGAATCCGGAATTCCTTTGGCTTCGTGTTTTTCAGGATGCTGACGGAGGCGGCAGGAACGACTGTCAGAGCGGCAAGAAGGGAAGCGGCCAGACAGTAGGCGATCGTCAGAGCCAGGGGCATCAGAAGCTGCCGGACGGTTCCTGAAGTGAAGACCGCCGGGAGGAAAACACAGATTGTTGTCAGAGTTGATGCGATGATCGGGCCGCGGACCTGTACAGCTCCCTGAACAGCCGCGCGTCCCGGAGCAATTCCTCTGTTTCGAAGCCGGTAGATATTTTCCATGACAACAATAGAATTGTCTACCAGCATACCGATGCCCAGAGCCAGACCGGAAAGCGTCATCATATTCAGGCTCAGGTTCGTAAAATAGATCAGTACAAGGGCAAACAGAACCGAGAGGGGAATACTGATGGCAACGATCAGAGTGGGCTTTATTGCGCGCAGGAAAATAGCCAGGACGATCACGGCAAGAATCGCTCCGAGAAGCATACTGGAAAGAATATCCTTGATGATATAGGTGATGTAGACACCCTGATCCATCATGGGGACATAGTCCATTCCGTCAAACCGGCTCTGCAGTTCGGAAAAGGCATTCATACAGCTGCGGGAAACTTCGTTTGTTCCTGCGGTGGAAGCCTTGTAGATACAGACCATAACGCCGTTTCCGCCATTGAGATTGGAATAGGCTTCTCCGACATTATCGATGACGGTCACATCGGCAACATCTGCAAGGCGGACGGCGCCGATCGGTTCCACGTTCATCAGGAGGACCTGGCTGAGCTCTTCAGGGGTCTTATATTCATCACCGATGCGAAGAAGCCAGGCGTTGCTGTCTTTGTCGTCAATATAGCCGGCGGGCATCTCGAAGTTCTGCGCATAGATCATACCGGACAGGACAGCCGGAGAAAGAAGAGCATCCGCGTTTGCGTTTTTCAGCGCCTCTTTCTTTCCTTCCTCGTACTGTTCCTCTGCTGCAGAAAGCTGCTGCTCTGCTGCAGAAAGCTGTGTCTGAGCGGATGAAAATCCGACGGAAGCCTCCAGCTGAGCCTGTGTAATACCGGCATAGCCGCTGCGCAGCCCGGAAAGAAGAGACGGCGTGCTCTGGATCCCTGCCTGAAGGGAATACAGAGCGGACAGGGCTTCGTTGATTTTTTCCGTTACCTTCCCGGAAATATCTTCTTCCGACATCTGATGAAGAATGTTTTCGATCTTCACAAGGTCGGCAGAGATTTTGGAAATAGCTCTGAGCAGCGCAGAAGAGGAAGAAGCATCGATGGCATTCACGTTTACTGAAAGTGATGAGAGAGCGTCTTCCAGAGAGAGTCGGGATGTTTCCAGAGCATCCTCCGTACCCGTGGATGCGGAAGCTTCTTCATCTGCCGCAAAAGCTGCGGCAAGCTGTGCTTCCAGATCGTCGATCTGTGCCCGGACCGCATCGGAAGAAAGGGATGTTTCATCCTGTTGTGCGGCAAGCTCTGCAATGGCGGCATTGACAGAATTCAGCTGTTCCTGAAGAGAGGCAAGAGACAGATCGAATTCCGCAATGGAGGCGAGGGTCTCTTCGTCAGGATCTTCTATGGAAAGAAGTTCTTCCAGTATCTTTGCGATCTCTTCGATCTGCTGCTGCAGTTCGGTTTGCTGCTGCTGCAGTTCTTCAATCTGCGCCGCCAGAGCGGCAGCCTGTTGTATGAGTTCGGAAAACTGAGCAGTATACTCCTGTATCTCCTTCTGAATCGCCCGGATTTCTTTTTTGGTCAGAGCAGAGTCCGGAAGCTCTTCGGCTTTCTGTGTGATTTCGAAGACGGCATTGTTCAGGCTTCCCAAAGCCACAATCAGATTGTTTGTAAGGTCGATCACAGAGTTGGCGGCGTCGATCACACCTCCGTCGACCTGGTCAAAAACAGCATTGGAAACCTGTGAACCGAAGGATCCTTTCTGTTCCTCAAGTTCTTTCTGCGCTTCGTCAACAGCTTTCTGTGCATCATCCAGTTCCTTTTTTGCATCCGCCAGAGCCTTGTTGGTCTCTTCGAGGATGCGGTCATTCAGAAGGTCGATCTTTTCACTGTTCAGCTCTACCTGCACACTTTTTTCCACGAGACCGATCGTGCGTACACTGGCAACACCTTCCTGACGCTTCATATAGGGGACAACTTCATCCCGGACGAAATCGGAGAGTTCGTAGACATCATATCCTTTTCGATCTACGGCTACGTACATTGTTGCCAGCATGTCCATGCTGAATTCCATGATCGTCGGTGTTCCGACGCTTTCGGGAAGTGAACCGGACAGTTCGTCAATGGCACCTGATACCTTGACGATCGCACTGTCCATATTCGTATCACTCTCGAATTCCATCTGAATCAGGGCGTAATTCTCATAACTGCTGGAAGTGAGATTTTTTACGCCGGTAATGGTGCCGAGGGAGTTTTCCAGCGGCATGGTCACGGAAGCTTCGACACGTTCGGGCGAAGCGCCGGGGTACGGCGTCACAACGATCAGATAGGGCATGCTGAACTTAGGGAGCAGGTCTGTGGAGATCCGCGTGACGGAGATGATGCCGAGGGCAATGACGATGATGACGGCAACAAGAATAGTAAATGGTTTTTTTACACTGAATTTTTCCATGATCGATGCAGCGGCCTAATCCGCAATGCTGACAAAAATATACTTCAGGTAACGCCGTTTCTGATCCGGTCCGACCAGATTTACAAGACTCAGACTGAATACGTCTGTAAGCAGTTTCAGATTCTTTTCGACAATAAATGCGGCAAAACGACGGTAGATATCCTTGATGTCGCCGTCGGTCTCGCGGCAGGCAATAGCGGCGATTCTTCTGGAGGGAAGCGTAAAGGCAGTGACCGATTTCCATGCCGCAATAGATTCCGGAAAGGCTTCTTCGGCAGGAACCGTGCCGGAGGAATCGGCCTGACGCAGGCTGATAACCTTGATATATCGGTAATCTTCGTTCAGAAAGTCAGCCGCGTCCATAGCCGTACCGGCGGGGAAGGCGCCTGCCATATCCGGGAAAAGATGAACATGATGCTGGATATCCTGAGCAATATCGGAGAGAGAATAGGCATTTCCGGACGCAACAGGTGCCATAAGAAAAACGATGCCCTCAGGGCAGTCGGTTATGGTCGGAACACCGTACTCATGCGCATGAAATACGGAATCCAGGGCAACCACGCCGGAAAGCTGCCGGATCTTACGGTCCAGATCGGCACGCTGCCGTTTCAGCTCTTCGATCTGAATGCCCATCTGAGGAATGAATCCGGCCTGATTGGCATTCAGCAGATAGTCCCGGATCTCTCTGGTCGGAGAACCGGCGATCCGAAAAGTGGATATGAAATAGAAGGATCCGATCTGCGCATAACTGTAGTAATGATAGCCGTTTTCGGGATCCTTCCACGGGATCAGAAGCTGCTGCTTTTCATAATAACGAAGGGTATCGCGGGTCGTACCGCAGATACGGGCAAAATCTCCTGACTGGATCGTATAATCGTGATCTTTATTCATATGCGATTTCCTTTCCGTTTCCGGTTGACATGGGGGTAACACCCACGTTTATCATACACTATAAACGAAAAACGATCGTGGGTCAAAGTGATTATCAGAAAATCATGAGATATCCGGAGGGTGAAAAAGTATGGCAAAGCAAGATTATATCATCGCGACAGACGCCTGTTCTGATATCATTCCGTTCTATGCGGATGAAGAGGATGTACGTGTTGTTCCGATGGAAGTTACAATGACGGACGGAACGAAGTTTGACGCAACCTACGATATGGATCTGGACTGGTTTTATGACAGGATCCGAAACGGTGCATTTGCCCAGACATCTGCAATTACCCCGCAGAGATATTTTGATTTTTTCACACCTCTTCTGGAAGCAGGACATGATATCCTGTATAATTGTTTTACGTCCGGCATGTCCAGCACGTACAGCAACGCCTGTATGGCGGCGGAAATATTCCGGGAGCGTTATCCGGAACGGAAATTCTGCGTTGTGGACAGTCTGAGTGCGACCGGCGGACAGGGCTATCATACTTACTTTGCCGCACGGAACAGAGACAAGGGGATGCCGATCGAAGAAAATGCAAAATGGCTGGAAGAAACCAGAAGGCATGTGCAGTGTACCTGGACGGTCGACGACCTGATGCATCTGAACCGGGGAGGAAGGCTTTCAAAAACGGCCGCTATTTTCGGCACGGCTCTTCAGATCAAACCGGTTGGCGACATCGATGACGAGGGCTGTCTGGTCAGCATCGGAAAGGTCAGAGGAAGAAAGCAGGCACTTCATCATCTGTGCAATGTCCTTGTGAATACTCTGGACGATCCGGAGAAGAATCCGGTTCTGATCTGCCACTGCAGCTGTCCGAATGATGCCGAAGCATTAAAGCAGATGGTTCTTGAGACAGGGAAAGTCAGCGAAGTAATTATCGGACGCACAGGTCCTGTGGTGGGGACGCATCTGGGTCCGTCCGGGCTGACTATGTTTTACTTCTGCAATAAACGGATCGCATCGCTCTGATTTGATTTTCATCCGGACGCAGAACAGTTCATACAACAGGTTTATGAGAGGTGGTCTATGTCCTTTTATGCGCTTGATGTGGGAAATAGCGATATTGTTTTCGGCGTTATGGATGAGGACCGGATCCGGATGTCTTGTCTCATAAAAACAGACCGTTTCAAAACCGCAGACGAGTATGCTGTTATTTTCCGGAATCTCCTGATGATCCATGAGATTGAGGTGAAGGAACTGGAAGGGGGAATTATCTCCTCGGTCGTTCCTTCCCTGAAAATGACCATGCAGGACGCTATGTGCAGCATTACACACCGGAAAAGTCTGATCGTCGGACCGGGGCTCAAAAGCGGACTTAAGATCCGGATCGATGATCCTGCTCAGCTCGGCAGTGACCGTGTGGCAGAAGCTGTGGCGGCTATTGCGGAATATGCGGCTCCGATGCTGATCTTTAATATGGGAACGGCGACGACCTGCTCCGTTATTGATGAAGAGGGGGCCTATACGGGGATGCTGATTATGCCGGGGGCTCTGATGTCATTGGATGCGCTGATCATGAATACTTCGCTGCTTCCGAACATCAGCCTGATCGGCGGACCGAACGGAGTTGTGGGGAAAAACACTCAGGACAGCATTGTGAACGGTACATTTTTCGGAAATGCCGCTGTGCTTGACGGACTGGCAGAACGGATCAGTGGTCAGTTTTCCGAAGAACCTGTTTTACTGGCTACAGGAGGGGTTTCCGGAAGGATTATCCCGTACTGCAGAAAAAACATTCTTTATGATGAAAATCTGCTTCTCAAAGGACTGCGGATTCTGTATCTGAAAAACTGCAGAAGACTGAAACCATAGAGGATATACAGAAAGAATCTGCGGAAAACTTTGGGATAGATTATGAGAGATACGAAAAATGAAGAAAAAGAAGCGCTATAAAAAGAAGAATCGTTTTGCCAGCTTTTTCTTTACGCTGGCGATTATTGCATGTGTCGGCATTATCGGTTTCTCCGGCTATAAACTGATTTCCATCTGGATGCAGTATAAAGCAGGAGATGATGAGTATGCGAGCCTGCGGGAGTTTACCGCACCGTCAGAAGCGTCGGTTGAAGAGATAATTCCGGAAGTGACGCCGGAACCGGCGGTGGAAGAAATTCCGGAGGTGACGGAGGAAGAAAAGGAAGAAGAGGAAGTAAAAGAAGCAAAACCGGAAGCCGATCCGGACTATATCTACACGAGACGGAAGCCTCCGATCGACGTAGACTGGGATTCACTGAAAGAAATAAATGAGGATATCGTGGGCTGGATCTATATCGGAGTCCTGGATCTGAGTTATCCGGTCGTACACGGTGAGGATGATGACTATTACCTGCACAGGACCTTTATGAGAGAGGATAATTTTGCCGGCTCGATTTTTGTAGAAGCGGATAATCACGGTGACTTCAAGGATCCGAATACGATCATATACGGTCACAACATGCTGAACGGCTCCATGTTCGGTTCTCTTTCGAGGCTGACCAGCGAAGAACTGTATAAGGAAGATCCGTATTTCTGGATCATGACGCCGAAAGGAAATATCCGCTATCGAATGTTCAGCATTCATGAAACGGCGGTTGACAGTAATGTATACACGTTGTTCAACGGCGTGGATCATAAATTCCTTGCCTGGTGCAAAGATATGAAAAAACAGTCCAAGGTTGAACTGCAGGATGAGAAGTTCAGTCTGCACTCGCGTGTTGTGACGTTGTCCACATGTACGGGAGATGTCCGTTCCAGGTACGTGGTACAGGGGATCGCCGTTCAGAACTGATTCAGGGAGATGATGAAATGAATGGAAAGGTCGAAAAGCTTCAGAAACTGATCGATACGCACAGCCGTATCGTGTTTTTCGGGGGTGCCGGTGTTTCGACGGAAAGCGGAATTCCGGATTTCAGAAGTGTGGATGGCTTATACAATCAGAAGTATGCATGGCCTCCCGAAACCATTCTGAGCCATACCTTTTTTCTGAATCATACAAAAGAGTTTTATGATTTTTACAGAGATAAGATGCTGGTTGAGGCGAAGCCGAACCCGGCCCACGATAAGCTTGCGGAACTGGAAAATAAGGGAAAGCTGACGGCTGTGGTTACCCAGAATATCGACGGGCTTCATCAGGCGGCCGGAAGCCGCAAGGTTTACGAGCTGCACGGCAGTGTGAAGCGAAATGCATGCATGTCCTGCGGAAAATCGTATGAAGCAGATATCATTCTGGAGTCTGAAGGCATACCGCGGTGCAAGGTCTGCGGCGGTGTGATCAAACCGGATGTCGTTCTGTATGAAGAAGGACTGGATCAGGATACGATCGAAGGCGCTGTCCGTGCGATCAGCTCGGCAGATATGCTGATCGTAGGCGGAACCTCTCTGGTCGTGTATCCGGCTGCAGGGCTGGTTCACTATTTTCACGGTGATACGGTCGTTTTGATCAACAAAGGCCAGACCGGAATGGAGGGGAGTGCGGATCTTGTGATCACAGACCCGATCGGTCAGGTTCTGAGTCAGATACAGGTGTGACATTTTCCGGCAGCTTGCCTAAACCTGTTCAGTATGCTATGCTTGACAGGCATAAAACCATGTAATAAAAGTACGGGCGCAGAGGTAAAGAAATGAATAAAGTTGTTTTAATGGGACGGCTGACAAGAGATCCGGATATTCGTTATTCCCAGGGTGAAAATGCGCAGGCAGTCGCCCGGTATACACTTGCGGTAGACCGTCGTTTTCGACGCCAGGACGGTGAACAGCAGGCGGATTTCATCAGTTGTGTCGCATTTGGCAGATCTGCGGAATTTGCCGAAAAATATCTGCATCAGGGAACCAAGATCGTCGTTTCGGGAAGGATCCAGACGGGAAGTTATACACGTAATGACGGAACGAAGGTCTATACCACAGACGTAGTTGTGGAAGATCAGGAGTTCGCAGAAAGCAAGGGTGCTTCCGAAAGAAATGCGGCATCCGGCCAGGGGTCATCCTATCGTCCTTCTTACGGAACAGAGAATGCACCGTGGCAGTCACCGGCCGGCGGAAAACCGGTTTCGGCCGACCGCGGACAGGAAGTTACGGCAGATGGCTTTATGAATATTCCGGACGGAATTGATGAGGAACTTCCTTTTCATTAATTTCTGAGAAAATCTGAATGTGCGGATTCGGGCGGCCCGTGAGCATGATTGCCGGGTCGCCTGTATACTATCAGGATGCAGCCTGGAAAACAGCGTGATATAAATACAGAAAGATAGAGATGCAGAAAAAAAAGATCGGATGGAACTGGAAAAAAAAGGTGTATCTTCCCCTGATGCTGGGGTGGATTCTGATCGTCACAAACGTCATCGTTTTTATGATGGATATGGGTCTGGGGCTGGTCATGGGTATCGGCGTGGCGATTTATCTGGTCGTGCTCGCGATATTGATCACAAGGCACCGTGCGAATGCCCTGGATGAATGGCTGACCTTTGCGGCACATTTCGGCCAGATCCAGAAACATCTTCTTCAGGAAATGCCGTTTCCCTATGCTCTGACAGACCAGTACGGACGTCTTCTCTGGTTTAATGATGAATTTTCTGCATTGACCGGTAAAGACAGGCGTCATTTCAAAAAGTCCATTACGGGTCTGTTTCATGAACTTACAAGAGATGTGTTTCCGGACCGGAATCAGAAAAACGTGATCGATGTTCTTTTCGGAGAAAAGAGCTTTGAAGTTCAGATCTGCAGCGTGGTTCTGAATGAGCTGATCGATGATACAGAGTTTCTGGATCGTGATATGGACCGGTCATATTGTATGTATTCCTTTGTATTTCATGATGTAACGGAAATGAATTATTACATCCAGAAATACAAGGATGAAACGATGTGCTGCGGACTGATCTATCTGGACAACTATGATGAAGCACTGGAATCCATCGAAGAGGTGCGCCGTTCTCTTCTGACGGTTCTGATCGACAGAAAGATCAATTCGTATTTCAGAGAAGTGGATGGTCTGGTTCGTAAATTCGATGTGGACAGATATTTCTTTGTCATTCGCGAGAGTGCACTGCGTGAGCTGAAAGAGCGCCGTTTTAATATTCTGGAGGCCGTACGGACGACCAATATCGGGAATGAGATGGCGATCACACTGAGTATCGGTATCGGAGCGAATAACGGTACCTATCAGCAGAATTCAGAGAATGCACGGGTTGCGATCGAACTTGCTCTCGGCAGAGGCGGCGATCAGGTGGTTGTCCGTGACGGACAGAGCATCAGCTATTACGGAGGCAAGAGCCTCGGCGTGGAGAAGAATACGCGTGTTAAGGCGCGTGTTAAAGCACATGCCCTGCGGGAATTCATTGACAGCAAGGAAAAAGTTGTGATCATGGGTCATAAACTGCCGGATGTGGATGCATTCGGATCAGCGGTCGGGATCTACAGGATTGCAGAAACTCTCGGCAAACGGGCACATATTGTCATGAACGAGCCGACAAGCAGTCTGCGTCCGTTTCTCGGCCAGTTCCGTGGGGATGCCGAATATGAAGACAGCATGATCATCTCCGGAGAACGAGCTGAGGATATTGTGGATAATGATACCCTTCTGGTTCTTGTTGATACCAATAAGTCGGAGTATACGGACTGTGAGGAACTGCTTTCCCTGACAAAGACGGTTGTTATATTTGACCATCATCGTCAGTCTGATAATACGATCCGCAGCTCTGTTCTTTCCTATATAGAGCCTTATGCGTCATCGACCTGCGAGATGGTGGCGGAAGTTCTGCAGTATTTTCCGGAAAAGATCAGAATCCGGAGCAAGGAAGCCGATATTCTCTATGCCGGTATCATGCTGGATACCGATAACTTTATGCAGAAGACCGGCGTGCGGACTTTCGAAGCGGCCGCGTTCCTTCGACGCAACGGAGCGGATATTACCAGAATCCGCAAATTGTTCCGGGGAGGACTGGAGGAATACCGGCTGAAGGGAGAGGTTCTTCGGAATGTGGAATTGTACAGGGAACATTTTGCCATATCCGTCTGTCCTTCGGAAGGGATCGAAAGTCCGACGATCGTTGCTTCTCAGGCGGCCAATGATCTGCTGGATATCGTGGTGGTGAAGGCGTCCTTTGTACTGACAGAATACAGGGGAATGATCTTTGTCAGTGCCCGTTCCATTGATGAAGTAAATGTGCAGATTATCATGGAACGCCTGGGCGGGGGCGGCCACATGAATATGGCGGGCTGTCAGTTCCGGGATACGTCCGAAAAGGAAGCAATATTACGTCTGAAACAGGTAATAGACGAAATGCTGGATGGAGGAGAATTGTTATGAAAGTCATATTGAAAGAAAATGTTAAATCACTCGGAAAAGCCGGAGATGTCGTGGAAGTCAGCGACGGCTACGCGCGTAATATGCTGCTGCCGAAAAAGCTGGCCGTGGAAGCGACGTCTGCCAATATGAATGCACTGAAACTGCAGAACAAATATCAGGAAAAGGTAGCTCAGGAAAACCTCGATGCTGCGGAAGAACTGAAAAAACAGCTGGAACCCTGCAGTGTGACAATTCCGATACGGGCCGGTGAGGGAGGCCGTGTCTTTGGCTCTGTATCTGCCCAGAATATTGCGGATGCGGCAAAGGAACAGATCGGTCTTGAACTGGACAAAAAGAAGATCCAGCTGACGGCTCCGATCAAGGAGCTTGGGGAACAGCAGGTGGAAATCCGGCTTCATCCGCAGGTAACGGCTTCGCTGAAAGTGAATGTGGTTTCCGAGTAAGACGGAACAAACCGGGAGACGGGTATGGACGAATCCGTAATCAGAAAAATACTGCCGCATAACGAAGAAGCGGAACAGGCTGTCATCGGTTCCATGCTGATGAGCCGTTCTGCTGTACAGGCAGCCTCCGAAATGCTGACCGGAAGCGATTTTTATAAAAGTCAGTACGGTGTTATTTTTGATGCCATGACAGAGCTCTTTCACGAGGGCTCAGAGGTTGATCCTGTTACCGTTCAGAATCGTCTTCGTGAAAAAAAAGTGCCGCCCGAGATCTCGGATATGGATTATGTTCTGGATCTTCTTCAGGCGGTGCCGACGTCCGTTAATATCCGACAGTATGCGGCAATCGTTTCGGAGAAATCCGTTCTGCGTCAGATGATCCGTCTGACAGATGAGATCAGCAATTCCTGTTATCAGGATGATCGTCCGGTCGCCGATATTCTGGATCTTTCCGAGAAAAAACTGTTTGCCCTGCTTCAGAACAGAGGAACACCGGAGAATCAGCCGATCCGTCAGGTCGTCATGGAAGCGCTTAAGACAATTGAAAAAGCGGCGCGGACAAAGGGGAATGTGACCGGACTGGCCACGGGTTTTACCGATCTGGACTATAAAACATCCGGATTTCAGAATTCGGATCTGATCCTGATTGCTGCACGTCCTTCCATGGGAAAGACAGCCTTTGCCCTGAATATCACGGAATATGTTGCTTTCCGCAAACAGAAGACGGCAGTGTTTTTCAGTCTGGAGATGACAAGGTATCAGCTGGTGAACCGGCTTTTTGCCATGAATGCCCGTATTAATGCGCAGAATATGCGCAACGGAAATATGAAGGATTCCGAGTGGACGAGGCTGATTGACAGTGCCGGCATGATCGGAAACTCACACCTTATAATTGATGATACTCCCGGAATTACAGTTCGCGAAATGCGGCAGAAATGTCTGAAATATAAACTGGAACATGGGCTTGATCTTGTTCTGATCGATTATCTGCAGCTGATGTCGTCCGGAAGTAAACGGGTCGAATCCCGGCAGCAGGAGATTACGGAGATTTCCCGTTCTCTGAAGGCGCTGGCACGTGAACTTCAGGTACCTGTCGTTGCGCTTTCCCAGCTGTCCCGTGCGGTGGAAACGAGATCCGGTGACCACCGCCCCATGCTTTCGGATCTGCGTGAATCCGGTGCGATCGAGCAGGACGCCGATGTGGTTATGTTTCTTTACCGGGATGATTACTATCATAAGGATTCGGAAGAATCCGGAATATGCGAAGTGATCCTTGCCAAACAGAGGAATGGTCCGATCGGAACCGTGAAGCTGGCATGGCTGCCTGAGTATACAAAGTTTATGAACGCAGAACGTGAAAAGAGACAGAACATGAATGCGTGATGTTTTGCTTTCCGGGAGCCGGAATGCTGTTGAAAAAGCACTTGCCTAACAGGGGTGTGCGGTATAGAATGATGGACAGGGTATTTACCTGGCCCGGTAAAAATGAAAACTGTTGAAAATAAGGAGGATTTGTAATGGCTCGAATTATTACAGATGAATGCGTCAGCTGTGGAACATGTGCAGGAGATTGCCCCGTAGAGGCGATCAGCATGGGCGATTCCCAATACGAGATCGATCCGGATAAATGCATCGATTGCGGCGCATGTGAAGGTTCCTGCCCGACAGGCGCGATCGTGGAAGCTGAGTAATCCGTTTCCGGGCATACTGCTTTACGGGAACCTTATTTCGGAAGCAGACGATCGGAAGAGCCGTACATTCCGGAGAAAAGCGGAAGGTCGTACAGCTCGAACTGAAAAGCGGCGGTTCTGAAATGTTCGGCACGCAGATCTTTTTGCAGGATCTTGCTGCGGCGGAAAGTGTTTCGGAACCGCTTTTCCAGTGTGTTTCAAACCATAACCGGGTAATCAGCGTGGTTAATATTCATACCGTGCCGAACGGCACACGGAGTCTTTTGGCGGAACGGTATTACAAAAATAATTATAATAAGAAAGGAAAACAATGATGAAAATTGATGCTGATATGCTTATTTCGGACATTCTGAGCATCGATCCGGCAATGTCCGCGATCCTGATGAAAAAGGGTATGCACTGCATTTCCTGTGTTGCGGCTGCAGGAGAGTCGCTTCGAATGGCCGGCTATGTACATGGCATGTCCGATGAAGAGATCGATGAACTTACGGCACAGCTGAATGATTATGTGAGCGGCACTGAGGAAGATGGTGCGGAAATCTGATGTCTTGTTCCTGCGGTCACGGAAAAAAATACCGGGAAACAGGGAAACTTTCTTGCAATAAATTGTTAACAGGTTTATAATATTTTCGTGTGAGAACAAGTAGACATGTGTTCTGCCGGATCATAGGGATCGGCAGGCAGGGGAGAAACAGATAATGTCAAAAGTTTTAAAAGTTATCGTTACCATAATTCTGATCGTATTTATCGGATCCGGAGCTGCTTTGATAATTCCGC
>JABUSX010000313.1 GCA_021442545.1 Eubacterium sp.
CAGCTGCCGGAAAATAAGGAAAAGGGCCGCAAGCCTTCGTATCTGATGGTAAACGTGGGAACCTGGGGAAAAGACCATCGGCAGCTTCATCGTTTTTTCTCATGGAAGGAAACGAAGGTGGATTACGGTGTTCCCTTCCGCGTAGAGGCGGCGGACTGTTCTGCGACAGAGACGGAGATCCGGGGTTCCGTATCTGTTGACCGGGAGGAGGCGGAAAAGCATCCGGAGTGGATGAGTGACGGCGGTGAGATGTCCTGGGATCTGAAGGTGGATAAAAAGATTCCGTTTAATGTCGGTTACGGTGCCGGCTCCCTGTTCCGGAAGATGCAGCTTTTTGAAATGTTCTGGCATGCCGAAGGTATGAAGACGGCGTACAGCGGAAAGGTGATACTGGACGGAGAAACCTACCTGGTCAGTCCGGAGACCTGTTACGGCTATTCGGATAAAAACTGGGGAAAGGATTTCACGACCCCCTGGCTCTGGCTTTCCTCCAACGACATGGTCAGCGAAGTGACGGGAGAGAGGCTTTTCGACAGCGTTTTTGACATCGGCGGGGGCAGGCCGAAGATCGGCCCGGTGGCTTTGAAAGGAAAACTGCTCTCGGCATTCTGGTACGAAGGAAAAGGATTTGAGTTCAATTTCTCGAAATTCTGGACCTTTACCCGCACAAAATTCCGCTGCCGGGAAACCGATACGAAGATCATCTGGCATGTGGAACAGCGTACATGGCGTAACTGCATGGTCACGGATATCGCCTGCCGGAAATCCGATATGCTGCTTCTCAACTATGAGGCACCGAACGGAACAAAGCGGCATACCCGCCTCTGGAACGGCGGAAACGGAGTCGGCAGGATAAAACTCTACCGGGACAATAAACTCGTTGACCGCATCCGTGTCGGCCACGTCGGCTGTGAGTACGGAGAATATGATGCCGCCGGACCGTACGGAACCTGACAGCAGTAAGCAGAACAGATGCCTCCGGATCGTACGGAACCTGACAGCAGTAAGCAGAACAGATGCCGCCGGACCGTACGGAACCTGACAGCAGTAAGCAGAACATATGTCCCGGATCGAGCAGACTGACGGCAGAATTATGAATCCGTAAACAGCCGGAAGAGAGAATGCATAGTCTGTTATCCGAAAAGGACCTCGTACCAGAGAACCCCGCATTGCTGCGGGGTTCTTTGATGCATTAAATGAATATTACGTGTTATTTCAGTGAATGGAACAGCACCGTTTCCTACCTCTTCGATTTGTCGAAGGGTTCTCCGACTGCACGCGGCGGCCGGTTTCTCTTGGAGAAGAAAAGCAGAACCAGAATAGTCAGGATATACGGGATCATCATGAAGAGATCCGAGTAGACCGATGCCAGTTCCATCTTCAGGCAGAGCTGATATCCCCCCGAACGTGCGATGCCGAAAAGCAGACAGACAAAGAAGGTGGGAATGATATTCCAGTTTCCGCAGATCATGGCCGCGATCGCCAGGTAGCCGTATCCGAGATAGATGCTCGGAGAATACATGGACAGGATGGAGTACGCAAAGCACATTCCTCCGATACCGGAAAGGGCGCCGGAAATGAGTACGGCGACCGTTCTTGTACTCTGGACATTGCCGCCGGCCGCATCGACGGCCTGGGGATTCTCGCCGCAGGCGCGCAGGCGCATGCCGAATTTTGAACGATACATCAGGTACCAGAGGAAGATTCCCAGGACCAGAATAATGACCTCAAAGGGATAGACGTTTGTGAAGATGGCTCCGATGACCGGGATCTTGCTGATGACCGGTATGGTGAAGCGGTCGGAAACGCCCAGAACAAATTTGTTGGAAGCATTTCCGAAGATGATTCCGTTGATCTGTGAGGTCAGGAAAGTCGTCAGAGCAACGCCGAGAATGTTGATAACGACGCCGCTTATGACCTGATCCGCATGGAACCGGATGCAGAGAGCAGCATGAAGGAGCGAATAGACCGCACCGCCGATGGCCGCGAAAATCAGGGCGATATACAAAACGTTTGGTCCGCTTATGCCTGCGCCTTCAGCCAGGATCGTGGCAACAAGAGCACCGCAGAATGCACCGACACCCTGAAAACCTTCGATAGCCAGGTTTGTTACACCGCTCTTTTCGGAGAAGATCGCACCGACAGCCATGATGAAAAGAGGAAGGGCAAAGGCAAGTCCGTCTGTGATCATATTATTGATATAGGTCATTCTTTGTCGCCTCCTTCCTTCGTAGAGGATTCCGTCGAAACTGTTTTTTCTTCGGGACTATTCTCTTCAGCAGTTTCTTCCGCAGCGGCAGCTTCCTGAACAGGTTCGTTCTGTGCGGATTCTTTCATGGCCGCATCGTTCCTGCGGGCTTCGATCGACTTGAGAATATCCAGATAACGTTCTGCCTTCATCCGGAAAAATCCGCCGCACGCAGAGAACAGAAGCAGGATACCGATGATAACCGAAGCAATTTCCTTGTCTATTCCGAGGACGGAACTCATATAGGTGTTGCCGTTCTGGAAGATGGTGATCAGCACGGACGAGAAGATGACGCCGATCGGGTTGCTGTTTCCCAGAAGACCGGTTGCGATCGAGTCATAACCCATTCCGGCAAGCGTTTTCGGAATGATCTGGTTCGTGTATCCGAGGTAATAAACAACGCCTGCCAGACCGGCCAGCATGCCGGAGATCATCATGGAAGAGACGACCTGTTTTCCGACGTTGATGCCGGAGTAACGTGCGCAGTTTGCGTTGGATCCGACTGCATGAAGTTCGAAACCGAAGACCGTCCGTCTGAAAATAAAGGAAACCAGGATCGCAGCTGCGATCGCGATAAGGATGCCGATCGGAATGTTGCAGTTCTGTCCCGCGATGGGAATCTTCATCAGTGTGAGACGGGATTCGGGAGAACAGATCTTTGCCGCACGGGAGACCACATCGACGTATTTCGCATTGATAAGGAATCCGGTCGCGTAGCTGATGATATAGTTGATCATGATCGTGGAAACGACTTCGTGGATATTGAAGCGGTATTTCAGGAAACCTATGAGTGCACCCACGAGGCCGCCCGTTATGATGCCGACAACGACAACGAGAGGTTTTGCAAGGCCGGCTCCCAGTTTGGAGTAACCGATAAGAACGGTTGCCATGAATCCGGAAAGAAGCATCTGTCCGGCGATGCCGATGTTGAAGATCCTGCAGCGGTAGGCAAAGATAAAGGCGAGCGCGGCAAGAAGCATCGGCGCCATGACGTTCAGGAACTGGAAGAAATCCGAAAGCATGCCGGCATTGCCGCCGTAGCTTTCCTTCGGAAGGAAACCGTTTCCTGCCAGGAAGCTGTAGAGGGCCGTGAACGGATTTTTTCCGAGAACAAGCAGGATGATGGATGATACGATGATGGCCAGTATGATGGAGAAGATGGGGACGGTGATGAAGCTCCACTTCTCGTGTGCAAGAAAGCGGGAAAGAACCGTAAAGAACCTGCTGGGTTTCTGATATTTCTGATTCATGCTTCCTTCACCCCCATCATATAACGTCCGACTTCCTGTGAGGTCAGGGAGGAAGCATCTGCGATCTTCAGAAGCTGTCCGTTGTAGATAACGCCGATCGTGTCGGCAAGACCCATTACTTCATCCAGCTCCAGGGAAACCAGAAGGATGGCTGCTCCGCGGTCACGTTCGGCAACGATCTCCTTGCGGATGTTTTCAATCGCACCCATATCCAGGCCTCTCGTAGGCTGCACGAAGATGATCAGCGGGTTGTGTTCCTCGATCTCACGTGCAACGAGTGCTTTCTGCTGGTTGCCGCCGCTCATGGAACGCACGATCGTTTTGGCGCCCTGTCCGCTGCGGACATCATAATTCTGAATCAGTTTTTCGGCATAGCGGCCTGTTTCTTCAAAATTCCGGACGATCCCCTTTGCGAACGGCTCTTTGTAATAGCGCCGCAGAGAAAGATTGTCCCGCAGATTGATATCCAGAATGAGACCGAATTTCTGCCGGTCTTCCGGAACATAGCTGATGCCGGCATTCGTTCTTTCACGGATCGACTTGTTCGTAATATCCTGCCCCATCAGCGTGATCTTTCCCTTCCGGGAGTTTATAAGCCCCGCGATCGCGTCGGCCAGTTCCGTCTGGCCGTTTCCGGAGACGCCGGCAATTGCAAAGATCTCGCCTTCCCGGATACGGAAGGAAACATTCTTTACGACCTCTACGTTATCCTCGTTGAATACGGAAAGATCCTCTACCGAAAGAACGGTTTCCCCGAACTTCGGAGCCGATTTTTCCGTTGTCAGCGAAACGGTATGTCCGACCATCATGTTTGCCATTTCCTGAGCGGTGGTGGATCCGACATCCAGAATATCAATGAGTTTTCCTCCCCGCAGGATCGCACAGCGGTCCGCGATCTGACGGATCTCTTCCAGCTTGTGCGTGATCAGGATGATGGTCTTTCCGTTTCTGCGAAGCTCTCTCATGATCTTCAGAAGATATTCGACCTCCTGCGGTGTCAGGATCGCGGTAGGCTCATCGAAGATCAGGATCTCAGCGTCCCGGTACAGCATTTTCATGATCTCAACACGCTGGCGGATCGAAACGGGAAGATCCGAAATAAGCGCTTCCGGATCCACTTCCAGGCCGAAACTCTTTGAGAGGGTGCGGATCCGTTCGTTTGCATCCTTCATATTCACATAAGGAAAGATGCCCAGAAATTTTCTGACCGGCTCGATCCCCAGGACGATGTTTTCTCCGACCGTATAATTTTCCACCAGACGGAAGTGCTGCTGCACCATTCCGATGTTACAGGCGGCTGCCTCCGAAGCAGAACGGAAAGCAACCTTTTCTCCGCGGAGGAAGATCTCTCCTTCGTCCGGCTCATACAGACCGTACAGCATGCTCATAAGAGTAGACTTTCCGGCGCCGTTCTCGCCGAGAAGTGCGTAGATCTCTCCCTTTTTCACCTGGATCGTAACATCGTCATTTGCGGTGATCCCGGGAAAGCGCTTGGAGATATGCCGCATTTCCACGATATACTCATTATCATTTTTACTCATACAGATTCCTCAAAACAAAAATATACGGCTGCCGGTGTCTGGTCGGCAGCCGCATATGGTTAACGGCTTATCAGGATTTATTTAAGCCCCGGGAAATCCGTGGGTGTTCCGCCGTTGAAGTTGGAAGGAGGAACGACGGTGCCGTCTTTTACGGCAGCGAAGCACTCGGTCAGTTTTTCAAGAGCTTCCTTGGAAAGCTGCTGATGTCCGTCCTGGGCAACATATCCGGTGGAGTCTGTATCTGCGCCAAGAAGAGCATCCTCGCCTTTGAAGCTGCCGTCATGGATCTTCGTCAGCTGTTCGCAGACGTTCTTGTCCATGATTTTCAGGGCAGATGTCAGAATGATGTTCGAATCGCCGTTTTCGCCGTCTTCATACTGGTCGACATCACAGCCGATGATATAGCCGGTTCCGGCTTCTTTCATAGCAGTGAAGACACCGTTTCCGGCACCGCCTGCGGCCACGAAGATCACATCACAGCCTGCGTCGATGAGGGCTTTGCCGACTTCCTTGCCTTTTGCCTGGTCGCCGAAGTCGCCGATGTAGTTGCCGCCGACATCTGTTCCGTCATTGCCGTCAACAGCCAGAGCTTCTACCGGAACGGCAGCCATGCCGGAATAAGAGGGAAGTTCGACGTATTCGGCTGCTGTGCCGTATTTTGCGTTTGCATAGTTCACACCGGCCATGAAACCGAACTGATAGTTAACGTTGGAAGGATAGGCAATGCCGTTTACAACAGCAACCTTTCCGGTCTCTGTTGACAAAGCGGCTGCAACACCGGCGAAGAAACCGCCTTCCTGCTCCTTGAAGGTCATGGAATAGATGTTGTCCAGCGGGCCGTTCAGAGCGGTTCCGTCTGAATAGGTGGCCGTTGTATCAACGAGAATGAAGTCTTTCTCCGGGTTTGCTTCGGCAATGTCGCCGATCGCTGCGAATTCAAAGCCCGGAAGAACCAGAACATCGTAGTCACCGACCAGATCTTCAACGGTCTGGAGGCACTTGGTGAGATCTTCCTGCTTGACATCTGTGATGGTGCTGTCCGGATATTTCTCCGCGAACTGCGTCATGCCTTCATAAACGTTGGTGTTGAAGGAACCGTCATCTACGCCGGTGGTCGTAATGATGCAGGCGCTGATGCTGTTATCCTCAGCGTTTGCCACGACCGGTGCAAAGACCATCATAGCGGCCATTGTGCAGGCTGCAATACGAGCGAACTTTTTCATGTAACAATCTCCTTTTCTTATGAATCTGCAAAATCTGCAATAATAATGCTTTCTGTATTTTATCACAAATTTAAATTTGTACAGCAAAAAAATCCCGTATAAGATGCAAATTTTCGGGGCCGGTAATCAGGATCACAAAGTCCGGAACGTTCTGCTGCCAAAATCGCTGCGATATCCCTGACTGGCTGCCTGAAACCCTTTTTCGCCAGGGTTTCTGTATTATTGCCTTTAACCAGATAAAGTGATAGACTGTATAATAAGTATAAATTTTTTACACTCAGGGGAACATTTTGAACAGATATCATCAAAAGAGGTGATTCATTTCATGAGTGACGAAATTGTAAAGCTCAAAGATATATACAACAGCGCCATCAGTTTCCGAAAACGCATTGCCTATGTGATCACGCTGGGTGCGGCCGTGGCAAATGTTGTCGGGATCATTACGAATTTTCTGCTTTTCGGCTTCAACAGCCTGACGGTTTTTCTGCTGATCTGTACGGTTTTTTCTCTGTTTGTTTTCTTTTTCGGCATGCGCCGCAGGAGATACCGGATCTATACGCATGTGATGGTCGCTCTGATCATTATCGTGGAATTCCCTCTTCTTACGGCTGCATACGGGCCGATCATGTTCCCTTATATGATGATCGGGTTTGCGGGTCTTGTCATGTACCTGAAAAAAAGGCGGCTTCTGATCATGGTGCTGGTCGGTGCTTATAATATGGCGGTCGTGACCGTGACCACCATTTACCCGTACATATTCGGGAAACCGGCTTCCGGTCCGATGATCATATTTGCCATTGCGACGTATTTCATATCCAGTACGACGATCGCCGTCATGTTCCATATGTGGGCCACCATGAATGCCAGCTACATCGATGAGACTCAGAATCTGAATGAGCAGCTGAAGGAAACATCCGAGGTCGATACCCTCACGAAAGCCTATAACCGCCGTTACTTCACAAATATGCTTCAGAATTTTGAAGTGCTGGATAATAAGCATTGCGTGTTCCTGATCGACATCGATGACTTCAAGAAGATTAATGACACCTACGGACATCCGTTCGGAGACGAGACCCTGATCGCGCTTTGCGAGACCGTACGGAGAAACAGCCGCCGTTCCGATATTCTGGTCCGGTACGGCGGGGAGGAATTTCTTATCATATTCATGGGGATGGATGAAACGGTTGCGAGGGCCCGCATCAGGAAGATTCTTTCCGAGTTTTCTGCTTTCGGCGAAAAGAGAACGGGAGAATCCTTTACCTTCAGCGGAGGCGCGGCGTTTCTTTCCGGGCTGAGTGAAGAGATCTGGGAAAAAGTTTACGAAGATCTGGACAAAAAACTTTATTATGCAAAAACACACGGAAAGAAGCAGATCTGCTGGGAACTGTCGGAAGAGGAAGAATAAGACGATGATGAATATAAAACCGGCGGAACAGATCATTTTTGAATACGATGCGAAGAAGGATCCGACAGAAGAAGAAGTTTTTATGGTCACGGAAGCGCTTTCCTGGATGATCGAGGATTCGCACTCTCCCGATGATATGATGCACCTCGGGGACATCTGGTTCGAAAGAAAAGAATACGAAAAGGCTCTGAAGTACTACGAAATGGCTTCCGAATATGAGTACGATCCGGCGGATGAACGTCTGGGGGATATCTATTACCACGGACTGGCGGGCAAAACCGATTACAGGCTGGCGTTTTACCATTACGAGGAATCCATGAAACGAGGGAATCCGCATTCGGCCCGCAAAACTGCGGAAATGTATAAATACGGTCATTACGTGAAACAGAATTCGGAAAAATATGAAGAAATCATGTCATCCCTGCAGAACGAAACGGACGGAAAGGAATCCTGAAAAAGCCGTTTCGTTATTGTTTCCGACAAAGTGGCTGATTTTGAATCTGAAACAGAGAATACAGACATATTCGTATGCTTTGGAAATAGACATTCGGGCAGAAATATGTTAAATTTTTGTAATAAACTGACTGAAAAATCAAGGGGGGGGTAGACTGTGTCTGAAGATAAAAAGATCGGCATCAGGAAATGGAAAAAACTCTCTGAAGACCCCAATATTCCAATCGAAGTAAAAGCAAACAGATATACGCTGTACTGTCTGAATTATGCTCTGATTGCCCTGATCTTTGTCTGGATCCTCAACATATGCAATGTATTTATCGTGGATCAGAAGCTCATGCTCATCACGACGCTGCTCGCTCTGATCTTTCTTTTGCTGCCCAATGTTGTCTGTCTGTTCGCGGGAACAGAGGGATCCTGGGTAAAATATCTGATCCTCTTTTCGATCAGCACGGCGACCGCAATCTACGGGGTGGGCCTCTCTTATCACGCGATTCTGCTTTTCCTGCTCCCGATCGCCTTTTCGGCTCAGTATCAGAGCCGGAGAGTCATGCTGGTGACCTATGTTTATGTTCTGCTGACAATGCTGATCAGCGTAGTCTGCAGTTTCTGGCTGGGACTCTGTGACATGAACATGCTCTTCCTGAGTGCTTTCCGTACAGAGCATTATGCCGATTTCGCCACAGGTGCGATCTCAAACCTGAGTCTGAATCCGAATCCGGGTCTGACCGTTCCCCTTTTCTTTTTTATTCCGCGTGCCATTATTCTCCTGATATTTATTCCGATCTTCACGAAGATCGTCGATATGAGTGCGGAAAATGCGCTGATGATGGATAACCTCCGCCGTTTCAGTGAGGTGGACCGTCCGACGCGTTTTTATAACAAAAACAAATTTGAAACAATGATCGCGAACTACTATCCGTCTGTGGAGAAGGTCGGCGTCATTTTCTGGGATCTGAACAATCTGAAGGTTATCAACGATACCTACGGACACACACAGGGTGATATTGTAATTTCGACTTTCGCAGGCTGCGTGTCCGAGCTGGTCGTGAATATGCGGCAGGTCTTCCGGATCGGCGGAGACGAATTCGTTATGATGCTGGAAGATCCGGAGGAAGGAGAGATCCAGGACGTTGTCCGCGAGGTCCGGGAGCGGATCGATCAGTACAATTCCACCTCCCGTATTCATATTTCCGCAGCTGTCGGCTGGGCGGAAGGCTTCGGGTCGGAAGTGTCGGATGTCATCGATAAAGCTGACCAGAACATGTATACCGACAAGGGACTGAAGAAGATCACGGAAGTTCCGAAAGATCTGCAGGATACGCTTCTGAGCGACCGGCTTTTCGAAGGACTTGCTTCTGTTTCGGATAATCTGTACATCTATCTTTGTGATATGAGAACCAATATTTCCCGCTGGTCCGCAAGTGCCGTCGAATATTTCGATATGCCCGGGGAGTTTATGAAGGATGCGGGGGAGATCTGGCTTCATAAGATTCATCCTGAGGACAGAAAATCGTATGAGGACGATATCGAAAGGGTCTTTTCCGGACAGGGTGTTTATCACAAATGTGAATACCGGGCCGTGAACAGGTACGGAGAGTATGTCTGGCTTGAGTGCCGCGGCAATGTGATCTATGATGAAGTCCGGCAGTCCAGATACTTTACGGGCATCATGGTCCGTATGGACAACCGGAATAAGTATGATCCGCTGACCAAACTGAAGACCCTGGTGGAATTCAACAATTATCGTTTTGATGCCGGCAGCGGATCACTCCTTCTGATCGGTCTGGATGATTTCCGCAAGGTCGTAAACAACTTCGGCTATGCATACGGAAATACGGTTCTTGCCGAATTCTCCCAGAGGCTGCTGCAGTTCTGCGGAAATGACAGGATCCCCTTCCGCATGGAGGGCGATGAGTTCCTGGTTCTTTCTCCGGGTGCAAGTGAGGAGGATACCATCAAACTCTTTAAGAGTCTGCAGTTCCTGGGTCATGGCGTCGGAAAAGAAGGAGGCCAGCTGATCAACGTCCGCTTCAGCTGCGGTGCCGTTCTTTTCCCGGACAACGGCACGGACAGAGAGGAACTGATCGGAAATCTGGAGCATTCTCTGGAACTTGCCAAGAGCAAGCACCGCGGCGATCTTGTGTTCTTCCATGAGGATATTGCCATTATCCACCAGAGGACACACCTGATAAAGGAACGGATCTCCAAGGTCGCAAGGGAAGGCTTTGAAGGCTTTTCGCTTCACTTCCAGCCGATCGTCAGAAGCAGGGATCACAAGGTTGTTTCCTGTGAAGCGCTGCTGAGATGCAATGATCTGGAGAAACAGGGCATCTACATCGGGGATGTGATCAACCATCTGGAGAAGAGCGGGCAGATCCTGGAGATCGGACGCTGGGTAACGGAGCAGGTGTTCATGAGGGCGCATATGTGGCAGCGGAAGTATCCGGGACTGGATGTCGGCTTTAATGTCTCGGCTGTTCAGCTTCAGAATCCCGGTTTTGTGAACTGGCTGATCCGTACGAGCAGGGATTTTGAAGTGGATCCCACGCATATTACGATCGAGATCACGGAAAGTTCCCGGATCGAGGATTATTACACGACGGCAGAATATCTGAACCAGCTCAGAGAACACGGTTTTAAGATCTCACTGGATGACTTCGGCATTGCCTATTCCACTCTGGTGCTGATCAAGGCGCTTCCCGCGGACAGTGTCAAGATCGATCATACCTTTGTACTCAATCTTCACCGGGAGTCGAACCGGAAAGATCTGGTGATCGTGGAAGCCGTTATCGACCTTTGCCGCAAACTGAATATAAATGTTGTTGCGGAAGGAGTCGAAAATGCCGAGATCCTGAGGATTCTGGAGCAGTATCCGATTGCTTATTTCCAGGGCTTCTATTTCAGTCAGCCGCTCAGGGAAGAAGAATTTATGAAGCAGCTTGATGAGACCTTTACAGCAGAAAGGAATCAAAATGGGGGAAAACCGTCTTCGTGATGCAAGCGAAAACGTTATCAATATCATTCAGATCGCAATAGAAAATAACGATTACAGCCATCTTGCCAGTGACATCAGGCAGGAGGTCGGATCGTTTGCTTCGGAAACAGGAAGGATCATTGACCCGGTCACAAGGCGCATCAGAAATATTCCGTCGGAAGTCGGACGGGCAGCTGAAGAGATCCGGAGGAACAGAGGAAAGGGCGTTGCGCGGTCTGCCAATGCAGATGAAAATATTCACGCGCAGAACAGGGGCACATCGCAGAACAGGAGCACATCGCAGTCAGATATAAGACGCAGTGCGGCACGGATGGGCAGTACGATATCGGCTTTTGTCGGAAGGCAGGTCGGAAAAACAGCGGCTGTTGCGGTGACTGTTTTCGGAATTCTTTTCGGAGCGATCTTTGCGGCGTCTGCGCTTGACAGGATAAGCAGAGGAATTCTGCCCTCAGCTGTTGTGACAGCAGTGATCGCCGTTCTTTGTGCCCTTCTTGTATGGAGAGGGATCCGTAAGAGTATTCTGATTCGTAATTATGAGAAGTATGCACATATAGCCGGAAAAGCAGAATATATCGATATTGAAGATCTGGCGAAAGCTGCTTCCGAAAATGAGCGGAAAACAGTAGCCAATCTGAATGCTCTGATCAATGCGGGGCTTCTGAGAGGCGCTCATCTGGATGATGAGAAAAAAACGCTGATCCTTTCGGAAAGGGCATACAATCTGTACCGACAGGCCAAAACCAACGGAAAAATCAAGAAGGAGCAGGCTGAAAGACAGGCACGGGAACGGGAGCAGGCTGAAAAGCAGGTCCGCCCGGAGATGAGTGAAAGCGAGATCCTGCTCGAGCAGGGAAACACCTTTATCAGAGAGATCCGAAACGCAAATGACAGGATCCCCGAAAAGGAAATGAGCCTGAAGCTGTACAGGCTTGAAGCGATCGTCAACAAGATCATCATTCATGCGAAACAGCATCCCGGAAGTGAAGCGGATCTCCGGAAATTCATGAATTACTATATTCCGATGACCCGGAAGCTGATCAATGCCTATCTGGATCTTTATGAAACGAATGCATCCGGGGATAACATTTCCGCGACAAAAAAAGAGATCGAAGATGCGCTGGATTCCATCAATACTGCTTATGAAAGGCTGCTGGACAGTATGTTTTCGGATGTGGCCATGGATATTTCTTCCGACATAGCAGTCATGAAGACCATGATGGAACAGGACGGACTGGCGGATGACCGGATGCGTGAAAAACAGTACAGGTAATAAACGGACCGGAATGCAGAAAAAAATACAGGAATGCGAATACAGAAAATATTGCAGGCAATGTGCAGATATGAACATGCAGAAAGGTTCATAAGACAGCCGGAAAACAGATTTTAAAAGGAGAAATGCAAAATGGATGAAAAAGAAAAAGAATTAGAAGCTCTAAAGGAAAAAGAATTAGAAGCTCTTTCGAAGGAAGATCCCGTATTGTCATTTGATGAACCTCTGCCGGAAAATCCGTTTGAACTGAAAACGGAACCGGAACTGCCGAATATTCAGCAGGAGAAGGCCGCCGCTCCGGCGGATCCGCTGGGAGCACTTTCCGAGACAGAACGCGCACAGGTCGATGCCTTTGTTGAAAAGATCGATCTGTACAATTCCGGAGCCGTCATCAATTACGGTGCGGGAACACAGAAAAAGATGGCTGCTTTTTCCGAAAAGGCGCTTGAGAATGTGCGCACGAAAGATATGGGTGAAGTCGGTACGATGATCACCAATCTTGTCAATGAGCTGAAGAATCTGAACGTGGATGAAGAAGAGGGCGGTCTGCGCGGTTTCTTCAAAAAGAAGAAAAACAACCTCGACGTCATGAAGGCGAAATATACCCGGGTCGAAGGAAATGTCCAGACCATAAAGGATGAACTGGAAAAACGCCAGATCCAGCTGATAAAGGATTCTGCCGTTCTGGACAAGATGTATGATCTGAACCTGACCTATTTCAAGGAACTCACAATGTATATCGCGGCCGGAAAAAAGAAGCTCGACATCGTCCGGAACGGGCAGCTTGCCGAGATGACGCGGAAGGCAGAAATGTCCGGGCTTCCGGAGGACGCTCAGAAGGCAAAGGATCTTGCGGATCTCTGCGATCGTTTTGAAAAGAAGATCTATGATCTGGAACTGACCCGCACCATCTGCCTGCAGACATCACCGCAGATCCGTCTTGTGCAGGCATCAAATACGGCCATGGCGGAAAAGATCCAGTCGACGATCGTCAACACGATTCCGCTTTGGAAGAACCAGATGGTGATCGCGCTCGGTCTGGAGCATTCAACACAGGCGGCAAAGGCGCAGAGACAGGTCTCGGATATGACCAATGAACTCCTGAAGAAGAATGCGACCCAGCTGAAGATGGCTGTTGTCGAGACTGCAAAGGAATCCGAACGCGGCATTGTGGATATTGAAACACTGAAAGAGACAAATGCAACACTGCTCTCAACGCTGGATGAAGTCCTGACGATCCAGATCGAAGGCAAGAAAAAACGTGCTGCCGCACAGGCAGAGCTTGCTGCGATCGAAGGTGAGCTGAAGAAAAGGCTGCTTCAGGCTTCCCGTGTCCGCTGAAAACCGGAAAGACACAGCAGTATCGTTTTGCAGTCCGTCTGTGCAGATGACGGGATCGGACGTCTGTATCGTGCTGCAGAAAGATGAAGCGCATTGGTTTTATTGCTGAATAAGGAGACTCAGGCTATGAAATTTTGCCCGGAATGCGGTGCATCCGTAAAAGAGGACAGCCGGTTCTGTATGAACTGCGGATTCAGTCTGCAGAAATATAAAAAGGACGGGGATCCCGGAAAAGAAGGAACTCCGGGGACGGAATCTCCGGAATCTGCTCCGCCGGAATTCGGGGAGCCGGAAACTGCTTCGCCGGAGCCGTCCGGGACGGAAAACGGTGCGCAGGAAAAAAACGTTTCTGACGATGACCGGCAGAATGAAGAATATTCCGGAGCGGGGGCTGCTGCCGGTACTGCCGCCGAAGCCGGGCCGGAGCTGGACGAAAGCAACTGGAAAGATGTCCTGGATGAAGAAAACCGCAACGAACAGGAGGACAGATTCCAGGAAGCCTATCAGAATGCACAGCATGAATACGATGATCAGCGGAGGCAGTATAGGGCTCCCGCAGCCGCTGCGCCCGTCGGTCCGCCTCCTGAGTCCAGAAGTATTGTCGTGGCGATTATTCTCTCGATTGTGACCTGCGGCATTTACCATTTGTACTGGATCTACAGTGTTGCAAAAGGATGGAAATATTACTTTGATCAGCAGGGCGTCCGGGATGTCACAGAGCCCGGAATTGTCATTCTGCTTGCCATCGTAACCTGCGGCATTTACCTGATCTATTACTGGTTTAAACTGGGAAAACAGGTCGCACAGGTTCGGAACAGGAGAGGAGAGCTGCAGGAAGATCTGTCTTTGGCGGGTCTGCTGTTTGCCATTTTCGGACTGGGCATCGTCAGCCTTTCTCTGATGCAGCATAAGCTGAATCATATGGAGGACTGACGGATTACCGCATACGTGCCGGTCTCGAAGCAATGAAACGAAGGCAGTAAAAAGAATACGAGATATGGTTATGAAAAAACACGGCCGAAGGATCCTAACGTTCATATTGATGGCAGGAGCGGCTGTGTTTTTTCTTTTTGTTTTCGGATGGATCTGTCCGCTGCGTTACGTGTTCGGGATTCCCTGCCCCGGCTGCGGCATGACACACGCCCTCGGAGCCTTTCTGACCGGAGATCTGTCTGCATCGCTTTCTTATCATCCGATGCTGCTTCCGACAGCTGCCGCCGCCGTGGCGGCTTTATGGATTACAATTGCCGCAGGAAGAAAAGAACAGCAGGGCAATTTCCCGGCTTCAGAATCCGGCCTGCTTTCTGCGGCTGCCGCCGGCAGAAAAGAACAGCGGGGCAATTTCCCGGCTTCGGAATCCGGCCTGCTTTCTGCAGCTGCCGCCGGCAGAAATAATGCAGACGGCCTTTCAGAAAAACGCGGAGGAGGAAAAGCAGATACGGGAATCCGGACCGGAAAGGATAAGCTGCTGTCTTATCGAAAGAAGATCCTGATCGCCTGGATCGCGGCAATGCTGATCTGTTATCTCATACGCATGATCCTGTACTTTCCCGCGGAACCCATGAGGTTTGAAGCCGGGGCACTCCTCCCGGGTCTGCTGAAAATGATCGCATGAAAGCACGGGCTCTGCACATCAGCTGAAAACAGCCGCATGAAAGCGTGGGCTCTGCACAACGGCTGAAAACATCTGCATGCACGCAGAGGCTCTGTACCG
>JABUSX010000053.1 GCA_021442545.1 Eubacterium sp.
GTACCATTTCGCCGACAACCCGGCGCCGTTCCGTCAGAGTCCCGGCGTGCAGCAGTCCGACCAGTTTGCCGATCTTTTCCATCCGGTCGACATCTTCCTTCTCTGCTCCGGCCAGAACCGCACCGATCATCAGGGAAGCCTCGATCAGGGCGGATGTCTTCTTTTCATAGATGTAAAGCAGCGTATCCTTATCTTCTACGGGCTTTCCCTTCTTTTCGTTTTCAACGTCGAGTCCCTGTCCGCCAAGCATCCCGTAAAGGCCTGTCTTTGCAGCCAGGATCTGCAGGGAACGAAGGATACGGCCGCGTACATCCTGATGATAATAGGTCTGGAGAACCGTCTCAAAAGCCAGATTCAGCAGGCCGGCTCCGGCCAGAACCGCGATCGCCTCCCCATATACGGCATGGGTCGTTTTGTTTCCGCGGCGGTATTCATCGTTGTCCAGCGCCGGCAGATCGTCATGCACCAGAGAATGTGTATGTATCATTTCGATCGCCGCCAGAAACGGATCGATCGTGGCATCCTCTCCTCCGAACATTCTGTAGCTTTCCTGCATCATGATCGGCCGCAGACGTTTTCCCCCGACACAAAGACTGTACCGCATGGCCTCGGCCAATGCCTTTCCTCCCGGTCTTGATTCCGGAAGATACTGATTCAGAATCTCGTTGATCTCGTTCTTACGCTGTTCCAGTTCCTCTTTAATCACTTTAAAACTCCCTCAATTCTCCGTTTTCACTGATCTGCTGCATCTTCTTTTCCACAGTATCGATCTTTTCGCTGCACTGCTTCAAAAGCTCCATACCCTCTTTGTAGATCTGAAAGGATTCCTCCAGAGGAACCTCTCTGTCTTCCAGACGCTCCACCAGCTTATCCAGACGCTCAAAAGCCTGTTCCAGGGTCAGTTCTTCACCGGTTTCAGCCTTGCTGTCCGCATTCGGTTTTCCGTTTTCTTCCTGATTCTTCAAAACCACATCTCCCGCTTTTCAATCGATCCATTCTTCGGTTTCTGATTTTCCGGACATCCGCACTCTGAACCGGACTATTCCAAAACAGGACGTCTTCGTTCTTCTGCTCCGGTCACATCTGCATGGATCACACCATCCGTGACCTGAATATGAAGTGCATCTCCCGGAACCACATCCTGCACGGAAGCAATATTGTGCCCTCTTTCATTTTCCGCATACGAATAGCCCTGACGCAGTTTGCGGATCGGTGAGAGCCCTTCCCAATCCCGGAGACGCAGCTCCAGTTCATGCTTTTTTTCTTCAAGGGACCGCCGGACACCTTCCTTCAGTATACGCTGCAGTTCCGTGAATTTTTGTTTCCGATCCTCAAGAACCGTTCCGGAACGGGAATACAGACGTTCGGAAAGCCAGTTCAGACGGGTGCGGTTTTCACGTATATTCTGCTCCATCAGACCATAAAACCGGTCTTCCAGATCCGCCGCCTTCTGCCGTTTTTCCCGCAGGCTGTTCTCCGGAGAAACATGACGGAGATGCCGTTCGTACACGGCTGTTCTCTCCCGCACGGCCCGGACTTTATTTCCCATTTCCGTTTCAAAACGGTTCCTGTACCGGTGCAGTCCGGCAAGCAGTTCCCGGACGTCACAGACAGCCAGTTCTGCCGCTGCCGAAGGTGTCGGTGCCCTGAGATCCGCCACAAGATCCGCGATCGTTGTATCCGTTTCGTGTCCGACTGCCGAAATCACGGGTGTTCCGCAGTAGAAAATGGCTCTTGCCACTTTTTCTTCATTGAACGCCCAGAGGTCCTCGATCGAACCGCCTCCGCGCCCGACGATCAGGCAGTCCAGACCCATGGCGTCAAGAGTCTGAATACCGCGTACGATGCTTTCTGCCGCGCCTTCTCCCTGAACAAGAGCCGGATAGAGGATCAGCTCCGCATAGGGATTGCGCCGGTGCGCAATATTCCGTATATCCTGTACCGCTGCTCCGGTGGGTGCCGTCACAACGCCGATCCGGCGTGCGTAGTACGGAATCGGCTGCTTATAGCAGGCATCAAACATACCTGTTTCTTCCAGTTCTTTTTTCAGCGCCAGATACCGCTCATAGAGCTGTCCGGCTCCCTGAAGTTCGATCTTTCTGGCATAAAGCTGGTATCGTCCCTGCTGCAGATACACGTCAACGGAACCGGATGCAACGACCTTGTCGCCGTCCTGCATCCGAAAACCCAATCCGCTCCTGTCTCCTGCCCACATAACGCAGGAGAGCCCGGCGGTCTCATCTTTCATCGTGAAATAAATGTGGCCGGAACGGTGATAGGTAAGATTGCTCACTTCACCGCTGACCGAGATATGCTTCAACAGATAGTCCTGAGAAAGCAGACCGCGTATATGGCGGCCTACATCTCCGACCGGAATGATCTTCTGGTTCACTCTTCATTCCCCGGTTCTGCCTCTTCGGCTTCTTCGGCGATTTTTCCAAGGATCCCGTTTACAAAAGAAGCCGATTCATCGCCCCCGTACTTCTTGGCCATTTCCACTGCCTCGTTGATGGCAACTCCTGTAGGAATATCTTCATCAAAGAGCAGTTCATAGGAAGCAAGACGCAGGATGTTCAAATCCACCTTGCCCATGCGGCTCGTCTTCCATCCCTTTGCTGTATGATTCAGTTTTTCATCGATCTCATCGACATGACTGCAGACTTCCTGCAGCCGCTGACGGATCTGTTCTTCATCTTTTTCAGAAACCTGACCGTCAGCCGGAACTTCTTCCAGCCCGCCCCGTACATTCTCCAGATACTGGGTCACCAGTTCCGGCATCTCCTCTTCCGTACGAAACTGCTGCATGAAAAGCAGGCGAAAAACGGTTTCTCTTAATTCTGCTCGTTTCATTTGGATTCCACTTCGACATCCGCCACGCTGACACTGATATTTGACACGGTCAGACCTGTCATCAACTCAACTCTGTTCTTCACCCTCTGCTGAACCTTTAAGGTCGTTTCCGGGATGTTGCACCCATAGGTCACAATAATGATCAGCCGCAGAGAAATCGCATTCTCCACGATCTCAACCTTAACGCCCTTGGCTATGAGGCGCCCTCCGGCACGTGCGGCCTTCTCACGCGTCACACCGCCGCTCATGCAGGCCACTCCCTTCACGTCCGTAGCAGCGAGTGCGGCAATAACTGCAATGACCTCATCCGAAATCTGAACTCTTCCGATCGTATGATCATCATAAATCGTGAAGATCGCCTTGTCTCCTTTTGATTTCAGGGATCTTAAGACTTCCCCGTCTTCATAAGATTCCTCTCTTCTTTCCATTGCTGCATTTTTATACTTCGGAAAGGGAGGGATCCTTAAATTTCTCTGTGCCATCTGCGTATCCTCCTGTCTGGATGATTCTGCAAGATTATACCATTTTTTATATTCAATGAAAAGATACCGGTTCTTCCTTCCGGTTTCCGGTCATCAGACAACATCAGGCAGAAGACCCGGTTTGTTTACGCCCGTCCGAATTCTTCGAGTATGAGTCCGGGGTTCCGGTCTTCGACCATACCAACGCTCCAGGAGTTGGCAAAAAGAAGAAGCGGCCGGCCCTTCATATCGACAACCAGCTTCATATCCGATGTGCCGGTGATCTTTTCCGGAACAACTTCATCCGGATTACCGATCCAGCGGATATATGCATACGGCAGTGTGTCAAGACGAACATCTACATTGTATTCATTTTCCAGACGGAATTTCAGAACATCAAACTGCAGGATACCCACAACGCCGACAATGATCTCTTCCATGCCGCCGCGGGTCTGCTGAAAGATCTGGATCGCACCTTCCTGTGCAATCTGTTCGATTCCTTTGACGAACTGTTTCCGCTTCATGGAATCCAAAAGCGTAACTCTTGCAAAATGCTCAGGCGCAAATGTCGGGATTCCCTCAAAACGGAAAATTTTTCCCGGTACACTGATCGTATCCCCGATCGAAAACAATCCCGGATCGAAAACACCGATAATATCTCCCGCCCATGCCTCGGAAACGACGTGGCGCTCCTCGGCCATCATCTGCTGCGGCTGCTGCAGACGCAGCTTACGGTTTCCCTGAACATGCAGAACCTCACGATCCGCATCAAACTTTCCGGAACAGATACGCATAAATGCGATCCTGTCCCGATGGTTCTTATTCATATTTGCCTGGATTTTGAACACGAAAGCGGAAAAATCCGGATCTGCAGCATATACCACACCTTCATCCGACTGACGCGGAAGCGGCGGTGTCGTCATCTGCAGAAAATGTGTCAGAAAGGTCTCTACGCCGAAATTCGTAAGTGCTGATCCGAAAAAGACAGGAGAAAGTTCCCCGCGGCTGACCATTTCCTGGTCAAATTCTGCTGATGCTCCGTCGAGCAGCTCGATCTCTTCCTCCAGCTGCTCCTTCTGCCCCGGCAGAAGCACATCCGCAAGATGCGGATCCGACAGATCGATTTCCTCCTGAATTCCTTCCGTTGTGCCTTTCCTGGTGTCGTGGAAAGTCAACACTTTTCCCGTATTCCGGTCAAACACACCACGGAAATTCTTCCCGGAACCGATCGGCCAGTTTACGGGACAAGTCGGAATGCCCAGCTCCTTTTCAATCTCATCGACAAGATCAAAGGTGTCACGGGCATCTCTGTCCAGCTTATTGATAAAAGTGAAGATCGGAATATGACGCATCGCGCAGACCTTGAACAGCTTTCTTGTCTGCGCCTCTACGCCTTTGCCGCCGTCGATGACCATGACAGCCGAATCGGCAGCCATCAGGGTCCGGTAGGTATCTTCGGAAAAGTCCTGATGTCCGGGTGTATCCAGAATATTGATGCAGTACCCGCCGTAAGAAAACTGAAGAACAGATGACGTAACGGAAATACCACGCTGTTTTTCAATCTCCATCCAGTCCGATACGGCATGACGGGCTGTTGCCTTTCCTTTTACGGAACCGGCAAGATTAATTGCTCCCCCGTAAAGAAGGAACTTTTCCGTTAAAGTTGTTTTACCGGCATCAGGATGCGAAATGATCGCAAAGGTTCGCCTTTTTTCAATTTCTTTTGCATAATCGGCCACGACGAACGTATCCCTTCTATCCGAACCGGTTATTCTGCCGCAGCCGTCGGAGCCGGCGTTCCCGTCGCACCGGATGCTCCGGCTGCATTACCCGTGGCGGCAGATGCTCCCGAATTTCCGTAAAGCACTTTCTGCAGGAACTCGGCATTGGCCTGCAGATCCGGCACAAGAACGGCCATTCCGTGAACTGTTTCGGAAGTATATGTTCCCTCAAGCGGGATCCTGTAGCTTTCCGGATTCAGAGACGTGCTCTGAAGATCCTTGATCAGCATCATGATCTGAGACTGTGTCATATCCGTCGTCAGGCAGGGAAGGATGCTGTCGGAAAGAGCAAGCTGTGTGGGCAGTCCGCTGGCCATCAGTTTGTTGAATGCAGACATGATCACCTTACGCTGCCTGTCTACACGGTCGTAGTCGGAATTTCCGATATGACGCATACGTGCATAAGCCAGTGCCTGTGTCGGAGTCAGATAGTTGATTCCTTCTGTCAGAGCCCAGCTTTCCACCGGAGTATCCGTAGAAGAGCCGAGTGCCGGATTTTCGTTCATGTAAGCAGCCTCTTCGGCGCTCAGCTCGATTTCCAGATCGCCGACTGTACTCATGGCTTCCAGGAAACCATCCAGATTTACTTCAATATTTCCGTCGATCGGGACACCGAAATTCTGTTCGATGACCTCATCCAGCAGCGGCATTCCGCCGAATGCATAGGCCGCATTGATACGGTTTGCATCATATCCGGGAATCGGTACATACATATCACGCATAAAGGAGACCAGCGTGATCAGCTTTGTTTCGGAGTTTATACTGACAAGGATCATCGTATCCGAACGCTGACGACCCTCTCCGCTTCGGGCATCCTGTCCGATCAGCAGAATGTTTGTAACATGAGGAGCCTCTTCGGCCTTGATTGCCGTGACTTTTTTCCATTCGATCTTCTCAGGCTGGATCGTATCCGGTCCGCTTTCTTCATCCGCCTCAAAGGTCTGCTCGGCAACCGGTATCGGTTCGGGAAGAACCTCCGACGTAGTGCGGTTAATTTTGGAAAGCTTTCCCTGCACATAGAGCATTCCGATAATGCTGACCAAAATGGCAATGATCACGATCATAACAACGATCATAATTCCTTTTTTCGCGGACTTTTTTTTCATGACGAAGCGCCTCTCCTGATTTTCTGTGATCTGCAGTTTCCGGGCCGTTTTCATTTCCGGAATCAGCCGGACAAAAAACAAACCTGTATCTTGACCCTGAACGGTTATTTCCCGTATCCGTTCAGTTCAATGTTTAAAAGTTCTATCTTCCTCTGTACGGCCTGTATGTTCCCGTCTGCCTCCGTAATTTTCTTACAGAGATCCACGGCACCCTCATCATCCAGCTTCAGAAAACCTTTCGTGACGGCATCCGGAAGGACGAATTTCTTTTTCATATCCCCTCCGAACAGAACGGACAGATACTTTCCTTCCTGCGCTGCCACAACTCCTGACCCGTAACGCGCGTGGCCGATCTCTTTTCCCGACAGATCCGGAAGATCCAGCTTTGCACGCTTTTTTTCTAAAGACTTCTTCTTTTTCTCTGCCTCCTGAATGGCATCGCGGATACGCTGTTCTTCTTTTTCGATTTCTTCATCGGGAGCCGCATCCTGATTCGACGCAGCATCTGCATCCTCATACAGATCATAATGACGTGCACAATAAATGAGATCCCAGACCAGAATATGATTTTCTCCGTCAACCTCTGTCACGGAGCTGTCATCCGTTTCATCTGCCACCGTTTCAAGTGCGTCACTGATCAGCTGAAGAAGATCCGGCTGCTGCTGAAGTTCGGCTGCGACCTCATCGCACATTCTGTAGTACTCGGGAATCTGGAGTTCCTCATTACGATAAATCTCGTTTTCAACGCCAAGGTACCGCGCAAAGACCCTGACCTCGCTCTCCGCATACATATAATTATTATCCGGATCTGCGCAGCTCAGAAACAGGAGTGCCGAACTGACATCCTGATGATATTTCCATTTTTCGGGGGCAGACTCCTGAAGAATGCCGTTCATCACCCGGACAAACGTATCAACCCGGTTCTGAATATCGGAATCTTCTTCTTCCATAAGGTTCCTGAATGCTCCGCGAACCTTTTCTTCCACCTCTGTTCCCTGTTTGCAAAGAAAAATCACGCCGCCGACCGGCTGAAAAGAAGGGACATCGATCTGATTTACGGAATCTTCGAAAGCGGTTTTGAACATTCGTCCGAACTGAACCTCATCAAGATCCCAGTACTTCTGAAAATGACTGATGGCAGACCATTTATAAGTCTCTTTATGCTCCTGAGTCTTAAAAGAATCATACTTTTCAACATAACTGTCGATCAGCTGCTGAAGTCGAATTGTGTCCATGCGATCCTCCTTGCATCATTTCACCGGGTTTCAGGACCATGTCCCGATTTCGGTTCACGGATACTATATGACAGTTTTGCGCGCCCTGTCAAGCAATCCCCTGTACTTCACAACAGCTTTTTTAAAGCATCTCACAACAGACTTTTCAACTGCACGGCACTGTTATTTTCCGTTCTGCGGAACCGCCTTTATTATTTTCAAAGCACTGACTTATTTCAGCTGTACGGTATCTTCGTTTCTTTTTCACAGCAAAGACTTCACGATCTTCAGGGCAACGTCTTTTCAACTGAATATCACTGTCACGGACAAAGAGTCCCTGCCGGGCGAAAATGTCCTGCAGAGACTCTCAGAATAATTGCTGTATATGTGTTACTGTTTCGGAATCGAAGCAAAGCCGGCCTCAAGATCCTCCTGCGTCGGCACATAATCACTCATGACGCCGTCATTGTATTTGTTGTATGCAACCATATCGAAGTATCCGGTACCGGTCAGTCCGAAGATGATCGTTTTTTCTTCCCCTGTCTCCCTGCATTTCAGAGCCTCATCAATGGCCGCCTTGATCGCATGGGAAGATTCGGGTGCCGGCAGGGTTCCCTCGGTACGTGCGAATAACGTTGCCGCTTCAAACACCTGCGTCTGCTCATAAGAAACAGCCGTCATCAGGCCATCATCGTAAAGCTGTGAAAGAACAGGACTCATGCCATGATACCGCAGACCGCCTGCATGGCTCGCTGACGGAATGAAATCATGTCCGAGCGTGTACATCTTTGCCATCGGACAGACCATGCCCGTGTCACAGAAATCATAGGCATACACACCGCGCGTAAAGCTCGGGCAGCTGGCCGGCTCAACAGCAATAAAGTCGTAGTCTTTTTCTCCCCGCAGCTTTTCTCCCATAAAGGGTGCAATCAGACCGCCGAGGTTGGAGCCGCCGCCTGCACAGCCGATGATGACATCCGGCTCAATACCGTATTTTTTACAGGCATCATAGGTTTCCTGCCCGATTATGCTCTGATGCAGCATGACCTGATTCAGCACGCTTCCGAGAACATAACGGTATCCTTCCGTCCCGGTCGCAACTTCGACCGCTTCGGAAATGGCACAGCCCAGGGATCCGGTCGTTCCCGGATGATCGGCATTGATCTTTCTTCCGACTTCCGTATCCATCGACGGTGAAGGCGTAACGGATGCCCCGTAGGTTCTCATCACCTCACGGCGGAACGGTTTCTGTTCGTAAGATACCTTGACCATGTAGACCTTGCAGTCCAGATCGAAGAATGAACAGGCCATGGAAAGAGCCGTGCCCCACTGTCCGGCACCTGTTTCCGTCGTGACACCCTTCAGACCCTGTTTCTTAGCATAGTAAGCCTGGGCGATCGCAGAATTCAGTTTGTGGCTTCCGGAGGTATTATTACCTTCGAATTTGTAGAAGATATGTGCGGGCGTATCCAGCGCCTTCTCAAGAAAGGTTGCATGGATCAGCGGAGACGGACGGTACATTTTATAGAAATTATGGATTTCCTCCGGAATATCAATAAAACGATCCGTGTTGTTCAGTTCCTGCTGAACCAGCTCCCTGCAGAAGATCGGCTCCATCTGTTCTGCCGTCAACGGCTCTCTTGTTCCCGGATGGATCAGAGGTGCCGGTTTGTTCTTCATATCTGCCCGCATGTTGTACCATTTATCCGGAATCTCATTTTCCTGAAGATAAATCTTGTAGGGAACATCACTGTACTTACTCATTTTTTCTCCTCCTTAACCATTTATTTTTATAAAACTGCATGTTTTCCGAAACCCATCCGGCGAGCAGGCTCCCGGATGCTCTTTCGGTTCGAGACAGGACTTATACACAAAAAGAAACAGAACCCTGCCCCAGTTTTGCTGGGACAGGATTCTGAATACAATTCATCCTGCGGTGCCACCCGGCTTGGTACATCGTACCCTCTCAGTGTGTACAACCATACACAGGCCTTTGTTCACGGAGAGCCGCCTCCGTCTCCCCTACTTGGAGTCACTACGATCCGAAATGAAAATGCCTCTTCCTTTCCGATCACGGCCACTCTGTTCGGTTCACCCTCAGAAGTCCATTCGTTCGGTTCCGGTCTCCGCCTCGCACCACCCGGCGTCTCTCTCCTGACTTTTCCCGAAGTACTACTCTTCGTCACAGGTTTGCAACGAGTATAATCGCCAGGGCACAGTTTGTCAAGAGAAACGCCCTGTCTGCAAGGTTTGATTCTTTTCCGTTTCTCTGTCAGCAGAAATCCGGTTCTGAGAGATTCTTTATCCGGCAGCCTGCTTCTCTTTCTGTCTGCGGACGAACAGAACACCGAGTGCCAGAGCGAAAACGGCAATGACCACGGATACGATAAAGGAGGTACGAACGCCGCTCATAGCCGCTTCAGCCGTATCAGGAGCTGCAGATCCGGCTGTGACTGCTGTCATGATCAATACCAGGATAGCCGTGCCGAGGGCGCCGGCAATGGTCTTGATCGTATTGTAAAGAGCCGTGCCGTGAGCCATCAGTTCCGGCGGCAGTGCGTTCAGGCCCCATGTTGTCAGCGGCATGATAAGAAGCGCCAGTGAGAACATCCATAAAGTGTACATGGCACAGATATAGGGGAATCCCGTTGAAAGATTCATCATGGCAAAGCCCACGATCGTTGCCGTAAAAATAGCCAGTCCGACGAGAGTAAGCATTCTCGGCCCGCTCTTATCATAGATTTTTCCGGCAATCGGACTGAACAATGCCATAATAAGCGCACCGGGAACCATCATGGCGCCGGTATAAAGGGCAGAGAAATCACGAATTGTCTGCATGTAGATCGGAAGGATCGTCATCAGAGCCAGCAAAGCCGCGTTAAGAATAAGACCGATGATCATGGAGATCGTAAAATCACGGTACCCCAGAACTTTAAGACTCAGGAACGGCTTCGGAGCTTTAATCTGTCTGAGCGCAAAGAGGATCAGGCAGACCACACCGATGATCAGAGAACCGAGTACGAGCGGATTTGTCCAGCCAAGCAGTGTCGCATTGCTGAAGCAGTAAAGCGGTCCGCCGAAACCAACAACGGAAAGAAGTACGGAGATAAAATCCAGTTTCATTCCCTTGTCCGGCTTGATCTGCTCCGGATCACGCATCAGGAATATGGCCAGCAGGAAATCGATCAGGGCAAGCGGCCCGATCACCAGGAATACCGCATTCCATCCGAGTTTGTCCACAATGATGCCGGCCAGAACAGGTCCGACAGCCGGAGCCGCCGCACAGACGATACCCACGATACCCATGGCCACGCCCCTCTTCTTTTCGGGGAAGGTTCTCATGATAACGAACTGGATCATGGACATCAGCACACCGACACCCAGCGCCTGCAGGATACGGGCTGTGAACAGAAGCGCATAGCTGTTTGCAAAACCGGCAAGGAAAGAACCTGCCGTAAAAACGCCCATAGCGGTAATAAACAGACTGCGGATCTTAAATCTTCCGAACAAAAACGCCGTTGTCGGAACCATGATGCCGGTCACAAGGGAAAATACCGTCGTAAGCAGCTGTCCCTGGTTCGCATCAATGCCCAGACCTTCCATGATCTTCGGCAGAGCCGGCGAGATAACGGTCTGATTCAGCATGGCAATGAAGGTACCGAACAGCATCACAGCCAGAATAATAACCGTTTTCTTATCCGGTTTTTCATCCGGCGCATTCAGCTCCTTCTGCATCTCCCGTTCCAAATCTGTTTCATTCATTGCTGTATCCTTTTTCAAAACTTCCTCTCTTCCTGTACCTGAATGATCGAAATCCCTCAGGAACCCGTGCTGCACTATGAATATCCGGCATCTGTAAGTACAATGGTATGCTTTGCAACAATTGCAATTGCAACAATCGATTCCTCACTATATCACCAAACGATGTAATTTGCAAGATTTTTTAAAAACTGTCCGCTTGTGCAGGTACGGCGGCCGCATAACACAGGAAAAGGGTGTCCTTTCCGGACACCCTTTTTATACATACGATGCAGAACCCTGAAAGAGACTTTACATCCCCCTCGTCAGCTTAACAAACACGACCAGATCAATGATCACAATGATTATCATAATAATGCCGAAAACCGAGTGCGTAATAAAAATACTCAGCACCTCCATGATCGTCAGCGGAAGAAGAAACCATGCAATCGCTCTCTGATAGGCGATCTCCTGTTCCGGCGTGCGTTTTTTCTGCTGCACTCTGCTGGAGCTGAACAGTTCCAGTATCGCGTGACCCTTTCCCAGGAAAAAAACGACCATCAGACTTCCGAAAATAATGGCAAGTACAATATCCAGTTCCGTGCTAAACATAAGCTTCCCCCGCTCTGCCGCCATCCTCTGCGGCTAAAAACCAACCTTCAACAGTTTCTTCATGAGGATTGCATCCTCATTCGTATCCGTATAATACTGTTTCCGCCGTCCGACCGGTTCAAACCCGGACTTCCTGTACAAAGCCAGCGCCGGCTCATTACGCTCCCTGACTTCCAGAAAGATTTCTTCCGTCCCTTTCTTCTCCGCAGTATCCAGAAGTGTCTGCAGAAGCTTTCTTCCGATCCCCTGCTCCCTCTCGGCGGCGGCAACGGCAATATTGGTCACATCACCCTGCCCCCCGGCCAGAACAGCTCCGGCATAGCCGATGACCGCATCATCTCTCTGTGCAGCCAGGAACAGACTCTCCGACCGTTTCAGCATATCACAAAAACTCTGTCTGCTCCAGGGAATTGAAAAACTCTCCCTTTCAATACGCTCGATCGACGGAAGATCCTCCTCCTTCATAGGCCGGATCCTGATCTTTTCAAGACGCTCCCTCTCCGCCTGTGAAAGCCGAAGATAATCCGGAACATGATCCGCAGCAGAAACAAATCTGCCCTCCTCCGCATAATACGATGCCAGAACACCGACGGCAGCCGCCCTCTGCAGAGAAAGATGCGGCGGTGCAAAAGAAAGCGGCACACGAAGATTCTTCCCCAGCAGTTCCCGGTAAACCGGCACCCCGTCGCCAAGCACGGTAACCGGCTTTCCCATATCATTCAGCAGATCTGTCAGTTCTTCAACCGAAACCGCCCACTGCTTCCTGACAGTAATCAGCCTTTCTTCATCAAACCGAGACAGGCCGGTGTACACCTGATTCCGCCTGGCATCCATCATCGGAACGATCAGATTCCCCGTCGCCCCCTGCAGATTCATTGCCAGCGCATCCACGGTCGGAACCGGGATCAAAGGCTTATCCAGTGCAAGCGCAAGCCCCTTCGCTGTTGCCGAACCGATCCTCAGACCCGTAAAAGATCCCGGTCCTCCGGCAAGAGCGACTGCATCCACTTCACTCACATCCATCCCGAGCATCCCGAGAACCGCATCGATCATCGGAAGCAGCGTCTCCGAATGCGTTTTTCTGAAATTCACCGTATATTCCGCAAGAACTGCCGCATCATTCAAAACCGCGACCGAAGCGACCAGTCCCGAAGAATCCAAGGCCAGAATCTTCATAGCCCGTCGTTCATCCTTTCCAAAGCCGAAGCCGACAATCTCCGTTACTGTTCCGTCCGGCGGACAGTAATTCTTCTGTACTCATCGCCTTCGTCCATTTCCCTCTCCAGGGAAACAAACACCGTATCCGGCGGCAGCAGTTCCCGGATCCGGGATGCCCACTCGATCAGGCAGACCCCATCTCCCCGGAAATACTCCTCATAACCGATATCATCCAGTTCATCCGGATCCTCGATACGATACACATCAAAATGAAACATAGGAAGCCGGCCCGTTGAATACTCCTGCACGATCATAAACGTCGGACTGTTCACCAGTTCCGTAACGCCAAGACCCTCTGCAAAACCTCTGCAGAAAACCGTCTTGCCGGCGCCCAGATCCCCGTCCAGAGCAAACACCTGGCCCGGAACCGCGTTCCGGCCCATTTCCTCTGCCAGAAGGAACGTATCATCCTCACTGCGGGAAACTATCTCCCTTTTCATACTTAAATCCTGCCCACTCATGCGCCTATGTTATCACTTTTCCCGGGATATGTGAAGATACCGTGCAGGACCCTGTACTCTGATCCGAATCCGTATGATGACGTGCAGGACCTGCTGTACTCTGATCCGAAACCGTATGACGAGCCGCGGAAGCTCTTAAGGCATCGGAGACAATATTGAGGCCGGAAATCAGAACATATACAACGCTGCACACATAAAAACATCTTGTCTTCCGGCTTAAACCGGTTTATACTGTCCTAGTAAACTGAACAGGAGATCTTCAGGGCGGGGTGAAAGTCCCCACTGGCGGTAGAGTCCGCGAACTGTCACACGACAGCCGAACCGGTGCAACTCCGGTACCAACAGTCACAGTCTGGATGAAAGAAGATACACATAGCCATACAGCTGCACGTGTACTGCGCCCGGATGCCCATCCGGGCTTTATTATGCCCGGATTCCAGAAACAAGAACCGCAGAAACGCAGCGCAGCTGATTTTTCAAGATCTCCGGAAAGATTCACA
>JABUSX010000390.1 GCA_021442545.1 Eubacterium sp.
GAAATGGTGCTTGGCCGTGACCACCGTCTGACGGCCTGCTCCACAGCCGCCGGCCCCGCTCTGGAAGGAGCCGGGATCACCTGCGGCATGCGCGGCAGTGCCGGTGCGGTCAGTCACGCTTTCCGGAGCGGAAATACATGGGAATATGAAGTGATCGGCGGCGGCAGGCCCTCCGGTATCTGCGGATCCGGACTCATTGACATCTGCGCCGGACTTCTCGCAGACGGACAGATGGACGAAACCGGTGCCTTTGATGACCGTATCGAAGAACTTTATGGTGCGGGCGGGGATGTCGTAATCGCAGATGCCGGAAAAACACTGTCGGGTGAGCCCATTGTGATCACCCAGAAAGACATACGTCAGCTGCAGCTGGCCAAAGGCGCGATTGCTGCAGGAATCCGTCTGCTCGCCTCTGACAGCGGTATCCGTACGGAAGACATCAAAGAAGTCCTCCTCGCCGGTGCATTCGGAAGCTTTCTTTCTCCGGACAGTGCCTGCGATATCGGTATGATTCCGGAGGAACTGCGCGGCCGGATCACAGCCATCGGCAACGCGGCCGGAGAAGGTGCAAAAGCCGTCCTTCGAAACAAAGCGGCCTGGAAAGAAGCATCAGAAACCGCGTCGGAAGCCCGCTTTCTGGAACTGGCCTCTCTTCCGGAGTTTCAGGATCAGTTTGTCGAAAATCTCCTCTTCCCGGAACAGGATGATTCGTGCTGAAACAGATTCTGCTGATATCGCCTTTTATTTTCTTTACAGCGGCCGCCGGGAGTTATGTAATTCTTTTCTGTTGAATCAGATTTTAATTTACTATATAATAAATTAAATATTTTCATGTGATTTCGGATATGCCGGAGACCAATACCGGTTAAAAGGAGTCATATAAAAAATAAAAAGGAGAGGCAAAGAGGATGGAAATTACAAGCGAACTGATCGAAAAAGCAAAAAAAATCAAAACCGTTGAGGAACTTATCGTACGTGCCAGGAAAATAGGGCTCGAACTGGATGAAGCTACTGCTCAGTATATTTTTGAGAAACTCCACTCCGGCGAAATCTGAATCTTTCCTGCAGAATTCCGGCACCGGAAGATTTCATTGCAGAATCAAAGACTTCCCATCAGAGTTTTAACAGCTCTGATCCGGGAAGTTTTTTTACGCAGTTATTCAGCGTCCGGAAAATGGACGCAGACATGTCTGAGATATTAAACCTGAGACGTGTGAATCAATTCCCGGAATATTCACCTTTCCGGACATGTTCATGCCGATTGCAATATACTCCGCACGTTTTACATATGATGATTGACAATATATTATTTTAGGGTCATGATAATAGAAAAATATATGTTCCGGCATTCTATTATCTATACATTAGGAAGGAGACTGTTATGGCCCAGAGAATCTGCATTCCGGATCACGAGTACAAAGAGCGTGTTGCTAAGTGTGCAAAAATCCTTCAGCGTGAAGGTCTTGATGCACTGATCGTCAACGGCAATGAAGCCGATTATGCAAACCCCCGCTATTTTTCAGGATACTGGCCTCTTTTTGAGCGCGCAGGTGTTGCGATCTCCGCAGGGGGCGATGCCGCACTGATGGTCGGTCCGGAATCGGCCGAATTCGGCAAAGACCGGAACAAACTGGACAAGGTTTTTGTTCTGAAGGCCTATCGTGAGGGTGCAGATCCTTCTTATCCGGAACTGAATGCGGATACTTTCCAGGATGTTTTCAAGGCGATCGGCGTGACCGGAAAGAAGCTCCGCATCGGTATCGCTTCTTTCCTTGATACATCGGTCACAATCTATAACGAGATCCGTGATGCTTTTCCGGAAGCGGAACTGATCAACGCCGGTGACATCATGGTGGAACTCCGCCAGATCAAATCCGAAAACGAGCTGGCCTGCCTGCGCGAAGGCTACCGTCTTGCCGAGCTGGCTACCCAGGAAGTCATAAAAGAGATCCGTCCCGGCATGACCGAACTGCAGATGGTCGGCGTCGCGCAGCGTGTCATCTATGAAAACGGCGCGGAATACGAAGGTCTTCCGATGTATGTTTTCTCCGAAGCCTCCACACGCCATGCCATCTCCCGTTCCGGGTACAGAGAATTCAAAAAAGGGGATATCGTCCAGCTGAATCTTTCCGCAAAGATCGACGGCTATTCCGCATCGATCGGCTATCCGATCTGTCTCGGAAAGCTGGAAGGTGAACGCCGCGAGATCGTGCAGTTCTGCCGTCAGGCACACGCCTGGACCATGGATCAGGTAAAAGCAGGCGTGATCGCAGGCGATATCGCTTCCGAATTCTACAAATATTACGTCGACAATGGTTTTGCCGGAAACTTTGTCTATGGCCCGCTTCATTCTACCGGCATCATCGAAGTGGAGGCACCCTGGGCAGAATCCACATCCCGCTATCCTCTTCAGCCGAATATGACCTATCAGGTCGATACCTTTATCTCCTGTCCCACCTTCGGTGTGCGCTGGGAAAAAGGCATCGTCGTTACAGAAGACGGCTGCGACCTGCTGAGTCCGGAAATCCCCGAAGAATGTCCGGAAGTCTTCTGACAAGACAAAACATCTGATCCCGTATATCTCTGTTTTCTGTCCCGGATCTCAGAATACCGGTTCCGTGTCTTTCCCTCTGATCCGGGTACGGAAAACAGATCTTTTTATATAAGAAAAGAGGATAATTCCATGCAGCTGATCGATATGTTTTACGACGAGATCGAATCTGCCGCAAAGCGGCGCGTACCCTTTATCATCCCGATCGGCACGATCGAATACCACGCCCGTCATATGTCCTGCGGAACCGATACCATGGTCATTACGGGTGTCCTGCGTGAGCTGGAAAAAGAAAAAGAGATCGTCGTATGTCCCCCGATCTGGTACGGGGTCGCTTCCTATGCGGTCTGCAGTCCGCGGCCGGGGCATATTACGGTCGATGAAGATGTTTACGCACAGTATATTTATGAGATCGTGAAATCCATGATCCTGGGAGGCATTCAGAATCTTTATCTGATCCCGCATCACCAGACGGAAGCCGGCGGTCTGATGCCCATGACCATCGCCTGCCACAAAGCCGCAAAAAAGGTCGCCATGGAATACATGGAAGAGACCCGCGGCATGGGCTGGTGGGGAAGCAATGATTTTGCCGACTATTACGAAAAACTCGGCTCGGACGGAGATCCTTTCTCTTTCGTAAAGGTGATCCCCCTGATCGGACCGGAAGCTCAGATCAAAAACGGAGGCTTCGATCACGCCGGACAGTATGAAACCTCTCTGATGATGGGAACCTGGCCGGATCATGTCGACCTTTCCCGCTGCAGCCGCAACACGGAATGGTTTGCGCAGAGCGCGAAGGATGCATCCGAAGAGCTCGGACGCTTCAAAGTCGGAAACACCCTTGAATGGCTGCGGGAGATGATAAAATAGCACAGGCCGCTCCGATATCCGGTCTCCCGATGTTCAGTATTTTTTCTGCGGAATGCTCACCTTTGTTCCTTCAGCTTATCTGTCCGCAGTATATTTTCACTTCGACTTCGATACGGTTTCCGTACAGCATATTTCCAAGGAGGTCTTTCATGAAGATCAACATGTATGACTGGGTCGATTCCCTGATTGCCGCGGAAAAGAAGCCGCCCTTTCCGGTTCTGACTTTCCCTGCGATCCAGAAACTCGGCATCACGATCAATGACCTGGTCCGTTCCAGTGACAACCAGCTGAAAATGATGCGGATCATCGCCGAAGAAACACCCATGCCGGCAGTTGCCGGTATGATGGATCTTTCCGTAGAAGCAGAAGCTTTCGGCTCCACTGTCCGATTCAGTGATAACGAAGTCCCCACCGTGATCGGACACATCATGGAAGAAGAGGAAGACGCCGACGCTCTGGAAATCCCGGAGATCGGCGCAGGGCGCACACAGATCTACATCGATGCCATCGGAAAAGCCGTGGAAGCTTTTCCGGACAAACCCGTCTTTGCCGGATGCATCGGACCCTACTCTCTGGCAGGCCGCCTTCTGGACGTCAATGAAGTCATGGTTCTCAGTCTTGAAGAACCGGATATGGTCCATACCGTTCTGGAAAAAGTCAGCACCTTCCTGATCAGCTACATGAAGGCCTACAAAGCCGTCGGGGCAAACGGTGTTCTTATGGCGGAGCCGCTGGCCGGCCTTCTCGGCTCCGGCATGGCACAGGAATTTTCTTCCGACTACGTGAAAAAGATCATCGATGCCGTTCAGGACGAAAACTTCCTTGTCATATATCACAACTGCGGCAACACGGCGATCCGGACCGTGGACACGATCATCAGTAACGGTGCACGCATCTTCCACTTCGGCAATGCGATCGATATGGCCGAAATGATGGCACACATTCCGGAAAACTGCATCGGAATGGGAAACCTGGATCCTGCCGGTGAGTTCCGGAACGGAACACCGGAGTCGATCCGGGAAAAAACCGGGAAACTGATGGAAGCATGCGGCGGATTCAGAAATTTTATTCCCTCATCCGGATGCGACATTCCACTCGATGCCAGCTGGGAAAACATCAGTGCCTTCTTCTCGGCAGTCGAAAACCATTATTCATAAACATTGACATTATCGAATGAAAAACAAGGGCATAATCCCTGACGTTTCAGCATAAAAACTTTAATTAAACGAGGAGGAACAGAACCATGAGTGAGCTGCTGAAGGAGATTTCCGATAAAGTGATTGCCGGCAAATCCAAGGTCGTTGTCGGCCTTGTTCAGAATGCGATCGACGCCGGAGAAGCTCCGGGAGACGTCCTGAATGCCATGATCAGCGCAATGGACATCATCGGACAGAAATTCCATAACAACGAAGTCTTCGTTCCGGAAATGCTGGTGTCGGCCCGGGCCATGAAAAAAGGCGTCGCGGTTCTGAAACCATATATGTCCGATAATGACGGACCCAGACTCGGCAAAGTGATCATCGGAACCGTCGAAGGTGATCTCCATGACATCGGAAAAAATCTGGTCTCCATGATGATCGAAAGCGCCGGCTTTGAGGTGATCGATCTCGGTGTCGACGTTCCCAAAGAAAAATTCATGGAAGCCTATGAGGCAAATCCCGACACAAAGATCATCTGCCTCTCCGCTCTTCTGACGACAACGATGGGAGCCATGAAAGACACGGTCGCTCTTTTCAATGGGCAGCCCTTCCGCAGCAAGATCCGCGTTATGATCGGGGGTGCTCCGATCACCGAAAAATTTGCGGAAGAAATCGGTGCCGATGCCTACACGGAAGATGCCGCTTCCGCCGCGACTATGGCCAAGTCTCTGGTTGCATAGGAACAACATCCGGCATCCAGCCGGTCCCTGCCGTGCAGAGTGCCTCCGGCCGGCCTGCAGATTTCCGGTTTTCACGGAAAGTGTCTGTCGTGCAGATATTTTTGACTCTGTCAAAAACTTATGATAATAAAGAAAATTTTTTTGTAATTTTCAACAAAATCATTTTCGATATTATTAAATTGTTATGTATTTTAACGAAATATAACGTTTCCGTCATAAAAAAAGTGTGATATAATCATAAAATATTAGTGAACTCGTTGTCACACACTGTACCTTAATATGTTTCAAGGGAGGATAAACATGAAAAAGAGAGTTTTAGCTGCAGTAATGAGCGTATCCATGGTTGCAACAGCCTTCTCCGGATTCGGAGCAACGGCAGTCTTCGCTGCCGACGATGCGAAGGACGCAGTTCCGAAGATCGCTTTCGTTCCGAAGGTTGTCGGACAGGCATGGTGGGATTATGTTCAGAGCGGCGTTGAAGCCTGGGCAGAAGAGACCGGCATCGACGTGATCTATCAGGGACCGACAGAAGTTGACGCTGCTGCTCAGGTTCAGATCATGACAGACCTTGTCAACCAGGGCATTGACGTTCTCTGCTTCTCACCGAATGACCCGGATGCCTGCGAAGCCATCTGCAAACAGGCCATGGATCAGGGCATCATCGTCATCGCGACCGAAGCTTCCGGTATGACGAATGTTGACTACGACGTTGAAGCATTTGATGAAGCCGGCATGGGCAGCTTCCTGATGGATCAGCTTGCAGCTCAGATGGACGAAGAAGGCGAATACATCACCATGGTTGGTTCCATGACGATGGAATCTCAGAACAACTGGGCTGACGCCGGTGTTGCACGCCAGGAAGAAGCTTATCCGAATATGGAACTCGTTCCGGACGCACGTGTCGCGGATGATTCCGATGCCGAAAAAGCATATCAGCTGACCAAAGAGCTCATCACCAAATATCCGGATCTGAAGGGTATCCTCGGAACCGGTTCCTTCGACGCACCGGGATGTGCCCGCGCAATCGAAGAGCTTGGCCTGAGCGGACAGGTCTTTGCCATCTCTGTCGCTCTTCCGTCAGAAGTCAAGGATTATCTGAAGAACGGCACACTGCAGTCCGTCGGTCTGTGGGATCCGGCCATCTCTGCCAAAGTCATGCTGAACACGGCTGTCAAGCTGTTCGCCGGCGATACGGTCGAGACCGGTTCTGACCTCGGAGAAGAGGGTTACGAAAGCGTCATCGTTGACGGTACACTTATCACCGGCAACGGCGCGATCGCTATTACAGCCGAAAACGTTGATCAGTTCACGTTCTGATCAGATTCATTCACAGCAGCTTTAAAGCCGCAGATCTTTAGAGCTGTACCTGTCGAATTTCATGGGCGGAGGTGCCGACCGGCATACAGGAGGTCTCACCTCCGCCTTTGTTTGAACCCACAGATCATCCCAGAGCAAGGAGTGTTCCATATGGCTGAATATTTACTTGAGATGTCGGGAATTTGCAAATCATTTGCCGGCGTCCACGCACTGGATCATGTAGACCTGAAAGTCCGGCCCGGTGCCGTTATCTGCCTGGCCGGTGAAAACGGCTGCGGAAAATCCACGTTGGTCAAGATCATCTCCGGCGTCTATACGAAAGACGAAGGGGAAGTAACCTTTGACGGGCAGAAGATCGATCATATCACCCCGGCAGAAGCAACTAAGCTCGGCATCCAGGTCATCTATCAGGATCTTTCCATCTTCCCGAATCTTACGGTCATGGAAAATCTGGCTATCAACTCGGAAATTACAGCAGGACGCAGGATCGTCAACAAGAAACGATGGGAAGAGACAGCAAAAGAAGCCATCTCCAAGATCGGCTATCACATTGATCTCCACGCAAAAATGGGTGATCTTCCCGTCGCAGACAAACAGCTCGTTGCCATCTGCCGCGCACTGCTTTTTAATGCAAAGCTTATAATCATGGACGAGCCGACCACGGCACTGACCAAAAAAGAAGTTGATTCTCTTTTCAGGACAGTCCGCCAGCTTCGTGACTCAGGAATCGCCATCATGTTCATCAGCCATAAGACGGAAGAGATCTTCGAGATCTCTGATGATGTCTGCATCATGCGGAACGGAAAAAATGTATATGGCGGCGAAACAAAGGATCTGACGACCGAAGACTTTATGTATTACATGACCGGACGTCATCTGACCAATTCGAAGTTCGTTCCCGAAAACCTGAGCAAGGATCCCGTTCTCACCGTTGAAAATCTTTCCCTGACGGGAGCCTATCAGAATATCTCCTTCGATCTGCGTAAGGGTGAGATTCTGGGAATCACCGGTCTGCTTGGTTCCGGGCGCACGGAACTCGCTCTCTCGCTTTTCGGCCTTATGCCTCCTGAAAGCGGAACCATTCGTCTGAACGGCAAGGAAGCTCATATCAAAACTCCGATGCAGGCACAGAAGCTGAAAATCGGTTATGTTCCCGAAGACCGGCTGACGGAAGGTCTCTGTCTGATGCAGCCGATCGCGGATAATATTACCCTCTCCTCTCTGGACCGGCTGTCCGGAAAACTCGGCACCCTCGATCATAAGAAGATCTACGAGGAGGCCGATATCTGGGTCGACAAGTTTTCCATTGCCACCGATGATTCTCATAAAGCCGCTTCCACTCTGTCCGGCGGAAACCAGCAGAAGATCGTTCTGGCAAAATGGCTCAGCAATGACCTCGATGTTCTGATCCTGAACGGTCCCACCGTCGGTGTCGACGTAGGAGCCAAACAGGATATCCACACACTTGTTCACCAGCTGGCTAATGAAGAAGGTCTGGCCGTTATCATCATCTCCGATGACCTGCAGGAAGTCGTGGCAAACTGCAGCAGGGTTATCGTAATGAAGGACGGGGTCATCTCCGGAGAGATCAGCGGCGATGATATCAACGAGGAAGTCATCCTCGGAATCATACGATAAGGAGGCCCATGATGAAAAACAACACTCTCAAACGGCTGACGGGCAGAACCGAATTCTGGATCTTTCTTGTTCTTATCGTGCTCTGTATCATTATTCAGTGTGTATCCGGATCTCTCCTGTCTCCGACAACGATTGTAACCATTCTCCGTGACCTCATCGTAGACGGCATGTTCTGTCTTGTCTGCCTCCTGATCATGGTCTCCGGCGGATTCGACCTCTCCTTCCCGGCCATCGCGGCGCTGGCCTACTCGGCTTCCACCACGATCTGCCTGAACAACGGATGGTGCAATGAAAATCCGCTTGCAGGTTTTCTGATCGCCATCGCGATCGGCGCCGGTCTTGGTATGCTGAACGGCTGGATCATTTCTTCCTTCAAGCTCAATACCATGATCGTTACCCTCGGTACCCAGACCTTATTCCTCGGTATCAGCATGGGACTCCTTCAGATGAAGGAGATCACCTCCACGCTTCCCCAGGGCTTCAAAAATCTGGGTGTTTCCTCACTCTTTACGGTTACAAATGAACGTGGACTCACCTCTACCATGTCGACCCTCTTCATTGCCTTCGTAGCTCTTGCAGTTGTCTGTTCCTTCATTCTGAACAAGACCATGTTCGGGCGTGCACTCTACGCGATCGGCGGCAACGAAGTTTCTGCAGAACGTGCCGGTTACAATGTAAGAAAAACGAAGTTCATCCTCTACACCGTAGCGGGTGCTCTCTCAGGCTTCATCGGCATGGTTCGTGTCTGTCTGGCCAGTCAGTCGATTCCGAAGGCACTTGTCGGAAAGGAAATGACGATCATACCGGCCGTCATTCTCGGCGGTGCAAGTATCTTCGGCGGCGAAGGTACGGTGTTCGGTACCGTCTGTGCGATCTCCCTGATCACGGTGTTCAAAGACAACATGATCTCCCTGGGAATCGATTCCTACTGGCAGGATTTCTTCAATGGTCTGATCATTCTGGTCGGTATCACGATATCCGCTGTACAGGCAAAACGCCGCTTGAAATAAGAGGAGGAACGTTATGAAAAAATATTTACAGAAAAATCAATATACACGTATGCTCCTCATCATGCTGGCCGTCGTCCTGATCTTCTTCACGATCACAAAGGGAAGTATCCTGTGGACGGGCAACATGTGGAGCGGCATGATGATGCAGTTCCCGGAATTCGGTCTCATCACACTTGGCATGATGTTTACCTTCATCTGCGGCCAGATGGACCTTTCCGTGATCGCTCTCGGTGACTTTGCCGCCATTATTGCCTGCAAGTTCATCATTGCCAACAGCACGGAAGAAATGGGAAACGGACAGCTTGTAGGCATCTTCATCATCGGTATTCTGATCGCCGTAATCATCGCGATCTGCGGAGGTCTCGTCAACGGATTCCTGGTCACGGGACTCGACATACCGCCTGTCATGGCTACGATTGCCATGCAGCTTGTCTGGCAGGGGCTCTCGATCGCCCTGACAAGAGGTGACGCCGTCACGGGTCTTCCCTTATTGTATACGGAGATCGGGCACAGCAAGATCCTGGGCTTCATCCCGTTCCCGCTTCTTATCTTCATCATCGGTCTGCTCATTGCCGCATTCCTCGTGAAAAAGACGACTTACGGCGAAAAGCTGTACATGATCGGAACGAATCAGAAAGCCTGTGTATTCTCTGCGATCAATGTCAAGTTTACCATCATCATCACCTACTGCCTCTGCAGCGTTTATTCGGTAATAGGCTGCATGCTGATGGTCAATACGCTCGGCTCCGCAAAAGCCGACTACGGCACATCCTATCTGATGCGCTGTATCCTGATCCTCGTTCTTGCCGGCATCCTGCCGGATGGCGGTTACGGCAATATCTGGGACAGCGTGCTGGCGATCATCATCATCCAGATCATCGCTTCCGGCGTCAATATGTTCAAAGAGCTGAACACCTACTGGTCCAGTCTGATCTGGGGCGCCATGCTGATCGTTGTCCTGATCCTGAGCACGAGAGTAACAGGAAACGCTCCTAAAAAGAAAAAAGCTGATGTAACAGCAAAGGCAGGATCCTGACCGGATCCTGCCCCTTTGAAACACTTCATACGCTTTATTTTACGATCCTGAGGTATCCGATATGAACAGTATTGAACGTTTTTATGCAACTGTGGAACGTAAGCCCGTCGACCGTCCTGCCTGCTGGCTCGGCGACCCGACCCTCGATGCCGTTCCGGCTCTCTGCGAATTTTACGGTGTCCCGGACATCAACGAACTGAAACGCGTCTGCGGTGATGACTTCTATGCCGTGGAGATCCCCTACAAATCCCCGACCTGTTCCGCGATCTTTGCCGCCTTCGACTGGTATATGGGCGGCAGCAACGTCGATACGGAACATCGCACCCTTACGGCAGACGCCTGCTTCACCGAATGCGAAGACCTCGATGACGTGAAAGCCGTGAATTTCCCGTGGCCGGATCCGGAACTTTACATCGATCCGGAACGCTGCAGAAAACTCGTGGATGAGGCTCCGAAGGATAAGACCATTATGGGCATGCTCTGGGCCGCTCATTTCCAGGATGTCTGTGCCGCTTTCGGCATGGAGACCTGCCTGATGAACATGATCTCCGAACCGGAAATGGTCCACTATGTCGATGATCATATTGTCGCCTTCTATCTGAAAGCCATGGAGATCTTCCTGGAAGCCACAAAAGGCAAAGTTCATGCCATGCTGATCGGCGACGATGTCGGTTCACAGCGCGGTCTGATCATCAGCCCGAAACTGGTAGAAGAATTTGTTATCCCTGGTGCAAAAAAACTGATCGACCTCGCACACAGCTACGGTGTAAAGATCGTCTACCACTCCTGCGGGTCGATCGTGGATGCGATCCCGCTTCTGATCGACGCAGGCGTCGATGTCATTCATCCGATCCAGGCTAAGGCCGTCGGTATGGATCCCGCCAACCTGAAGGCAAAATTTGACGGAAAGGTCTCCTTCTGCGGCGGTGTGGATACACAGGATCTTCTTCCGAACGGAACACCGGAACAGGTTCAGGACAAGGTCAGAGAGCTTCGCGAATTCTTCCCGACCGGTCTCATCATTTCGCCGAGCCATGAAGGCCTGCAGGCAGACGTACCGCCCCGCAACATCAAGGCCCTGTTCGACGAAGCTACAAAGATCTATTAATCAAAATCCTCTCCAGCGGAGGATACAGTATTTTTTCCGGAGACCGCAGCGTTCTTCTGCAGAAGCTGCGGTATTCTTTTCCGGAAACGGCAGTTTATTTCTTCAGAAACAGCGGAGTTTTTCCGATAACAACGGTTTTCTTCTGAAGAACCTGCGTCTTTCATCTGCAGAAACAGCAGTATTTTTTCCGGAAACGGCTGCTTCCTTCTGCAGAAACGGTGATTATTATTTTGGAAACATCTGTTTTCTTCTGCAGAATCAGCCGTATTTTTTCCGGAAACGGCTGTTGCAATCAGAACAGACCATTTTTTATAATAAAGGAGGCTCGAAAATTATGATCAAACGCTTCGGACAGGTCATCAAAGTTTCACCGGAAGGAAAGGAACAGTACATTGCCTATCATGCGAATCCTCTTCCCGGCGTAAACGAAATGATCAAAGAATGTCATCTGAAGAACTACTCCATCTTCATTCGGGGGGATCTTATGTTCTCCTATTTCGAATACGACGGGGACGATTTCGATGCAGATATGGAAAAAATGGCGGCCGACCCGGCGACCCAGCATTGGTGGAGCCTTGTGAAACCTCTGATGTGCCCTCTTGAGGACCGCGCAGAAGGCGAATTCTGGTCGGACATGACGGAAATTTATCATTTGGACTAAGAGATATGAGCGATATTTACGAACTGATACGTCAGGGATCCTTTTCCTGCGAATGCGGAAAAACACATTCGACACTTGTTGAACACATCATCATTGAGCACGGCGCCGTCCGGGCACTTCCGGATCTGCTCAGGGAATACGGAAGCAGCAAGCCCTTCCTTCTCTCCGGAAGCACGACCTTCAAGGCAGCCGGAGAGCCCGTCACAAGGGTTCTGGATGAAGCGGGCATTACCTGCAGCCGCTACATCTTCCCGGAACCCTACGTGCAGCCGACCGAAAAATCCGTCGGATCTGCCCTGATGCACTTCGATTTCAGCTGTGACGGCATCGTCGCCGTCGGATCCGGGGTGATCAATGACATAGCCAAGCTCCTGGCGGCAATGTCAGGGCTTCCATATATCGTTGTCGGCACGGCGCCATCCATGGACGGCTATGCCTCTTCCACTTCTTCGATGGAAGTTGACGGTCTGAAGGTATCGATCAACAGCACCTGTGCGCGCGCGATCATCGGAGATCTCGATATCCTCTGCAATGCGCCCATGCATATGATCCATTCCGGGATCGGTGACATGATCGCCAAGTACATCAGCATCTGCGAATGGCGTTACAGCAGGATCCTGACCGATGAGTACTACTGCCCGACGATCGCCGCGATCGTGGAAGAAGGACTGCAGCGCTGCGTGGATTCGGCCGACGGTCTCCTGACCCGCGATCCGGAAGCCATCAGAAGCGTCATGGAAGGTATGGTGCTGACAGGACTGGCCATGCAGTATACCGGCATCTCACGGCCCGCCTCCGGAATGGAGCATTACTTCTCCCATATCTGGGACATGCGGTCCCTTGCCTTCGGCACAAAAGCAGACCTGCACGGAATCCAGTGCGGCATCGGCACGCTGTTCAGCCTGAAGGCCTATGAATATATCAAAACGATCCGCCCGGACAAAGAAAAAGCACTTCAATATGCGGCGCAGTTCTCGCTTGAAGACTGGAACCGGCAGCTCCGGGCACATATCGGTCCCGGTGCCGAAGCCATGATCGAAAACGAGAAAAAAGAGCAGAAATATAACAAGGAAGAGCATGCCCGCCGCCTGGATATGATCATTGAAAACTGGGATGAGATTATGGCGGTCATCAATACGCTCCCGGATTACGAAACCGTGTACGGTCTTCTGAAACGCATCGGAGCTCCCGTCTCCGTCGCGGAGATCGGCATTCCGGAAGAAGAGGTGGGCATCACTCTGAAAATGAGCAAAGGAATACTATAGATCAGAATAATACGAAAAGAAAACCCATAGAACATATTAATAAAAGATGTCAACCAGAAAATCAAAGAATAATAATTAATAATGATGAATTAAAGAAATCAGGAAAAATTCCTTCAGTAACAGCTTCTTCAACAGATGGAGCACATTCATCAACCTTTAAAGAAATTACTTTTTCTAATCCTTTAATTAATGGTATAAAAACCAAAAACTTTACTCATGCAAATAAACCTTCAATTTTAACTACAGGTAGAAATAAAAATAAAAATGAGGAAGAAAAAAATTCTAAAAAAGAAAATTTTGAATTATTAGAAATAATTCATAATAACAATTCAAATCTTAATACTTTTTCTAATAAGCCAATAACTAAAAAACAAAAAAAAGAAATAAATCCTATAAATAATAATAAATTTGAAACTAGCATAAAAAAAAGTAATAATAAGAATAATAAAATTAATATGCAAAATACTATTAAAAGATTAAAACCAAAACCAAAAGAAATAAAAGAATCTTTATTGATTAAAAATCATTATATAAATATATTAAATGATAATATTATTCCA
>JABUSX010000467.1 GCA_021442545.1 Eubacterium sp.
CGGCTGCTCGGAGGCGAATTAAAGATCGAATGGGATCAGGAAACAGGGCATGTGTTCATGACCGGACCCGCCGAAGCCGTGTTCAGCGGAGAAATCTGAAAATATCAAAAGCTGTGAGTGCGGGCTCACAGCTTTTGTATTTTATCGTTTTCCGTCCGCATTCCGGCAGCTATTCATTCCAGGGTGTATTTCTGCGGATCTTTTAGAAACGAACTCATCTGACGAAACTCGTATAGATCGTTTCTTCTTTTTCGGGCAGTCCGTATTCCTGCTTTCCGAGCTGAATGGACTTCATCAGGAAGACCATATTGCGGGCCAGTGTCCGCATCTGCTGCAGGCCTTCCGCATCCTCCGCGGCTTCGCCCGGACCCCGGCCGTGTATGCCGTTCCAGTACTGACCGGATGCGACCGGCATGCCGGAGATGGCAAAATACTTGTTCAGCTCGTCGAAGGTGGCGGTGAGTCCGCCTCTTCTTGCGGCTGCGACGGCGGCACCGACCTTCATGGTCTTGCTGAAAGAGGAGCTGTAGAACAGCCGGTCCAGAAAAGCGATAAGCGTTGCATTGGCGGAAGCATAGTAGACCGGGCTTCCCAGAACGAGACCGTCCGCTTTCTCAAGGAGCTCGGCCGCTTCGTTTACAATATCATTGAAACAGCATTTTCCCGTTCCGGAACAGGCGCCGCAGGCAATGCAGCCCCGGATATCCATCTTTCCGATGTTGAGAATCGTTGTTTCGATTCCCTCTGCTTCAAACACCTTGCACATTTCCGCAAGCGCTGCGGTGGTGTTTCCGTTTTCACGCGGGCTTCCGTTTACAATTAAAACATTCATAGGGATACCTCCTGAAAGAAAATTCGACTTTCCTGTCTGCGGGATACTGATATTACGCGAGGATGAAAAAGGATGCTGTTCATGATTTTGAACTTTCCAATCATAGACATTCCTGAATAACAATATTACAATATTAAATTGATTCCATCAAATACAAGAAAACGGATACTTGCAGGTAAAATTTCGAAAAGAAGGAATTTGAAACCAAAAGAAAGGGGAACCAATGAAAAAGTTTGCATCACTGGCAGTAACGTTATCCATGGTGCTTGCACTGACTGCCGCCGGGGTCGGCGCAGACACCGGCAAAGCAGCAGAGGCAGCATCGGAAGAGGCGGTTTCAGAAGCGGTGGAAGAAGCCGAAGCAGCGGAATCTTCTTCAAAACCGACATCTTTTGCAAAAACGCCGACATTCGAGCTTACGGATGAGATCTTCGATACGATCTGTATTGAAAATACAGACCAGTCGGAAGCAATCGCAGAAATGCCGGCCTACGGCAAGGATGATACCTGGGCTTTTTATGTTTACATGGTAGGCAGCGATCTGGAAAGCAGAGAGCTCGATGAACTTTCCGATATCTCAAAGCTCCTTATCCAGGAGGAAAATAAGCAGTACGAAACCGAAAAGACGGAAAAAATAGCAGCATATCTGCAGACTTTTTCAAATGATCTGAACGCAGCAGGTGCAGATCTCCCGAAACGTTTGTATAATCCGGTATCAACTCCGGTCGAATTCCCGGCAGAATATGAAGAAGCGGAATATTATGCTCCGGATCCGGATGTGCAAGGTTATGCAAGCGCAAATCTGGAAGCGATCTTCAACGCAGATTATAACGACAATGTGAAGGTAGTCGTGCAGACGGGCGGCGCAAAACGCTGGCAGAATGCATATATCAATCCGAACCGTTCCCAGCGTCTGCTGGTCGATAAGGATGGATTCCGCATTGTTTATGATGAACCCCTTGTCAATATGGCAACACCGGAATCTCTTTCCGATTTTCTTACCTACTGTACGGAAAATTATGATGCCGATCACAAGGTTGTGATCTTCTGGAATCATGGCGGCGGCGTAAACGGCTACGGTTGGGATGAGATTTATGCGGATAAATTTCTTTCGGTTCCGGAACTTTCACAGGCATTTCAGGATGCATTCGGAAATCCCGGTGAGGAACCCGTGTTTGAAGCGATCGGATTTGACGCCTGCCTCATGGCTTCCGCAGAGGTTGCCGATTATCTTTCCGGATATGCAAAATATCTGTATGCAAGTGAAGAGATCGAACCGGGCAACGGCTGGGATTATCAGAGTTTCCTGAATGCATTATATGAAAACCCGGAGATGAACGGTGCCCAGTTAGGAAAGGCGATTGCCGATACCTACCTTCGGTTCAATGCAGAATCAATCTATGTTATGTCAGAAAGCTGTCCGGGCATGACATTTTCCGTTGTCGATCTTTCAAAAGCACCTGCTGTTTATTCGGCCTATTCCGAACTGGCAAAAGCAGAGCTGAAGAATGTTATCGAAGATCCGGCGGAACTTGCCGCAATATCGAGAGCCGCATCCAAATCTCTCGCTTATGCCGGAGGTGCCTATAAACAGTATAATTTATTTGATCTTACTATGTTTATGGATGAACTGCCCGAAAAATATTCGACCGAAGCAGGTAATGTGAAAACGGCTCTTGATGAGGCGGTTCTTTATGCACGCAACACGTATATTCTTGAGGGATCCGGAGGTCTTTCCGTTTATTATCCGCTGTATTCTTCATCTGTGTCAGGACTTTATTCATCGCTCAGATTCCTGAATGATGTTTCAAAGAACAAAGATATCAACGCACTCTATTATTACAAGCTCGCCGGCTGTCTGAACGATACCTATAAACAGTATCTTTCCGGAAACGGTTATGCGGTTCCGGAAACCATCGATTTCTCGGTTATGAATATGCTGACCTATACAGACGTAGAATGTGACGGAACCGGGAATTTCACCCTGAAACTGGATCCGGAGATGATGGCCGTTACACAGAATGTGCGTTTTTCACTGGCACAATATGATGAGGAAACAGGAGATATAGAATATCTGGGTAATGATGCCTATGCATATCTTAAGGAAGACGGAACGGTCGAGACGATCTTCGGCGGAAACTGGATTACATACGGAGACGTATACCTGCCTCTGGAAATCGTATCCGAAACTTCGGAAAACATCATTTACAAAACACCGATCCTCTACGCTGAAAATGATGCATTCCTCCTTTCATCCTATAACGTTCAGGAAAATGACGTATTTTTGCTGGGAATCTGTCTGGAGGATGATCTGGCTGTTCCGGGAAGAAATTATTATCAGATCACCCCGGGTGAGGAGTTCTATGTGGTCAAAGAAGCCGGAAATATAAACAGTATGGCAAAGACAAGCATCATGGAACTCGTAACGGTCGACGAGGACACGGTGCTTGAGGAAAGACCGCTTGCGGACGGTTCCTATCTTGAATTCCTGGAAGCATATGATCTGCGTGACGACGTCTACTACTCGAAGATCATGACAATGACGATGGAGGACGGAGAGGTCGCAGAACAGGAAGTGAATAACGAACTGATGAGCTTCAGCAGAGACTGACCGGAATTGTTTTCTCTGTGATCTTTCCTGAAGGGTTTACGCCGGACGGAGAGGTCACAGAGGAGCACGCGGATGATCTGCTGAATAAATGAAATCTTTTCTGCGGCCTTTCCTGCACAGACCATGCCGGACGGAACGGCCGCAGAGAAGCAAACGGAAATGGTTATTTTCTCTGCGCTTTTTCCTGCGCTCTCTTATCATTGATGATCTTCACATGCTCATTCGTGATAAGCGTCACATTGTTTTCCTTTGCCCAGTTTACGCAGCCGTTCAATACGGTCTTCAGGAAGGGGCGGGGAACTTTTACGAAATTCATCAGAGCCTCGTCCGTGAATTTCACCACATCATCGCAGCGGTCTGCTGCAAAACGAATGGACGAAATGTCCGCTTCTTTCGGCGCCGGGATCGGCTCGGAAACCGGTTTCCCGAATTTCGGAAAACGGGTATACCAGAAATTCGTGGAATCCCTGTAGCCGTAATCTACCGGTACAGGCGGAAAACTGGTATTCTTTACACCGTTCACGATGGCGTCGTAATATTTTTCCTTCATCAGGATCTTATCAATATAAAGGATAAAGTGGGCACCATACTTCGAGGTGATCCCGTTGAAATCATTGTAAGGCCCGGGATGACCGTCATCGATGTCCTCTGCACGGAACTTCGATGCATTTTCAAGCTCGTCTGCCCAGGTGCATTCGAAGACCTGGAAAGCTGACCGGATCACCGGAGGACGCAGGGGATCCGAAGGATCCGCAATGCCGGGTTCTGTCCGGAACTTCAGGTCTTTCATCTTTTCTTCCGAAGGTCCGGGAAAGCCCAGCCGGACGGCTTCTTTGAACGTTTCCTTTTCATCGGTAATAAAGTTCAGCGCACATTTCTTCGTGCGGAGAAGGTTCATGCAGGTATTCGACGTATTCCTGCATTCGAGAACCATGGCATAACGGCTCTTTCCCGCAATGTAATACGGAAAACAGAGAGAATACGAACCGATATTGAAGCTGCCGTCCGGGTTCATGGTCGATATGCAGATTGTCGGCATGGGGATGAAGGACGAGGTCTGGTAAAAATTATCAACGATTCTCATATCTTTGAAACTGCTCATATAAATGCCTCCGTTTTTATTGCTTATCCGGACACATATATCAAAACGTCCGGAAACAGGAACAGAATAGTTTCTTCACTGAAAATACCCGTAAAGGATCAGGCGCGGTTTATAATTCCTGAATCGCGGAGACCAGTCTGGGCACAAGCTGTTTTTTCCTCGAGACGACGCCGGGAAGAGTGCAGCTTCCGTCGTGAACTTCTGTTTTGAATGCGATCTCCACGACACGCTGCGCATCCTCGCCGCAGAACAGGAGTTCCGTGGATTCCGAAAGGATATCGGTGAGCATGAAGAAGATATGTGACACACCGTTGTGGCCGCACTGGCTTTCCATAAATGTACGGATTTTTTCCTTCACAAAGGCAAGGCTTTCAGGAGCCATGGAAGAGATCTGCCCGACGCCGAAGGTGATCCGGTCGACATTAAACTGTTTGAAATCCTGATAGAAGATGGCTTCGGGAGACTTGTGCTCGAGATCGCTGCCGGCCATAAACATGTCTTTTGCAAACTGATACATGTCTTTTCCGGAGATAGCGGCCAGAGAACCGGCGGCCATTTTATCCTGGATCGTACATGTCGGTGAGCGGAACATCAGCGTATCGGAAAGAATAGCCGCACACAGAATGCCTGCGATCTCCGGTGAAGGATCGATCCGTTCTTCCTGATAGATGCGGAAGATGATGGTTGCTGTACAGCCTACGGGTTCATTTCTGAAATGGATCGGCTGGCTGGTCTGCACGTCACCGAGACGATGATGATCCACGATCTCCAGAATTTCTGCCGTTTCAATGTTGTCGACAGCCTGCCCCAGATCGTTGTGGTCAACCAGAATAACCTTTTTCTTTTTTATGCCGAGGAAGTTCCGGCGTGAGATGGTTCCGATGCATTTATCGTGTACGTCAAGAACAGGGAAGGCACGGTGTTTATTGCGGATCAGGGTTGACTGGATGTTTTCCGTGTAATCCTCCTCGCTGAAGGTCAGAAGCTTTTTCGTTCTCATAATGTGTTCGATCGGAATGCTTTGAATGATCTGCCTTGCGATCGTATAGGTGTCCGAATCTGTCGAGATGATAACGCAGCCGCTTTTTTCCGCCGCTTTTATTTCATCCTCATGAACAGGGATATCAAGAGCCATGATGATGCAGGAGGCTCCTTTCTGAATGATCTCGGCAACAGGTTTTTCAGAAGAAGCGATGATCACAAGGTCGCCTTCTTCTACGCTTGAAACGATTTTGTCAGGATCGGCTGCTCCGATCAGGATCTTTCCTTCTGCAAGACGTTTCTGCGGATCGCCGGTTACGATCGTTCCGCCGATCGTTTCTGCGATCATGCCGAAGAGGACTTTTGCAGAGGAAAGGATGCTGCTGTCAGAGGAACTTTTTATATAGGTTCTGGCAATGTCTCCGATCGTGATGAGACCGTCGAGGGTATCATCCTCTCTTCTTACGGGAAGTGTAACCAGAGAATGCTCGGACATGATTTCCCATGCTTTTTTCAGCGAACACAGCCGGTCGACTTTCGGACTCTTCCGGATGGACATATCCCTGACCTGCGTTCCCACATTCATGATATATTCAGGCGGCTGCAGACCGAAGGTTTTCAGGACAAAACTGGTCTCGCTGTTGACGTGGCCGGCACGGCGCGGAACATAGCGGACATGATCTTCGATCTCTTTCTGTGAACGTATACGGTTTTTCAGATCTGCAAAGGCTATGGCCGAGCAGATGGAATCCGTATCGGGGTTCTTGTGGCCTATGACAAATACAAGGTTTTCCTTATTTTCCGACATTATAGTTCTCCTTTTTCGTACGACAGGGGAAGCATTCATATCCGGTTTTTGCATGCATTCACGTCCGGCTCATTTTCATTGTCTGCCTGTCTCGTTACTCACTCCCACTCGACAGTTGCGGGGGGTTTTGAGGTGATGTCGTAGACGACGCGGGTGATCTGTCCGATTTCGTTTGTGATCCTGGAGCTTGCCCGTTCGAGGACTTCATACGGAATGCGGCTCCACTGTGCGGTCATGAAGTCATCGGTGTCGACGGCCCGCAGTGCGCAGGTGTATCCGTAGGTGCGGGCATCGCCTTTTACGCCGACGCTTCGCATATCGGTCAGTACGGCGAAATACTGGTTCGGCATGCGGACGGCGCCGCGATCGGTTTCTTCACGGAAGATCGCATCTGCATCGCGGAGTAGATCGAGTTTTTCTTTGGTGATTTCACCGATGATCCGGACGGCAAGTCCGGGGCCGGGGAAGGGCTGGCGGTATACGAGTTCATCGGGAAGTCCGAGCTTTACGCCGGCTTCGCGTACTTCGTCTTTAAAAAGATCGGCCAGGGGTTCCACGATGCGTTCGAAGTCCATCCGTTCCGGAAGACCGCCGACGTTATGATGGCTCTTGATCGTGGCGGAGCCGCCTTTTCCGCTTTCGACTACGTCGGGATAGATGGTGCCCTGCGCAAGTACATGGATCTTGCCGAGTTTTTTCGCTTCGGCTTCAAAGGTACGGATAAATTCCTCGCCGATGATCTTTCTTTTTTGTTCCGGTTCGGTAACACCGGCGAGTTTTTCCAGAAAATGTGCCTCGGCATTGACACGGATCATATTCATGCCGAAGCGTCCTTTGAAGGTTTTTTCCACAAAGTCGCCTTCATCTTTCCGAAGGAGTCCGTGGTCCACGAATACACAGGTCAGGTCGTCGCCGATCGCCTTGTAGAGCAGTGCGGCGGCAACGGAGGAATCGACACCGCCGGAAAGTCCGAGGAGGACTTTTTTGCCTTTCAGTTCGGAACGGTATCTGCTGACCGAGCGTTCGATAAAGTCATCCATCTTCCATTCACCCTTGCATCCGCAGACTCCAAAGATGAAATTGTGCAGCATCGTGGTGCCGTATTCCGTGTGTGCAACCTCGGGGTGGAACTGCACGCCGTACAGATTCCGGCGCGGATCCTGCATGGCGGCACAGGGGCATTTGGAGGTTTCGGCTATGATCGTGAATCCGTCCGGTGCACTCTGAATATAGTCCGTATGGCTCATCCAGCAGATGCTCTCATCCGGCACGCCGGCAAAGAGCTGTCCGGGCCGCACGGAGACGCGTGTCTTTCCGTATTCGCTGGAGTCTTCTGCGGAGCAGATCGTTCCGCCTGCCATATAGGCCATCAGCTGGGCGCCGTAGCAGATTCCCAGGATGGGGATGCCGAGATCCAGAATGGCCGGATCGTAATGTGGGGAGGTTTCGTCATAGACGCTGTTCGGGCCGCCTGTAAAGATGATCCCGCTGTAGTTTTCCCCGCGGATTTCGTCGAGTGAGATCCCGGTGTAGTCTTTGATTTCCGCATAAACGTGATGCTCGCGGACACGTCTCGCAATCAGCTGGTCATACTGGCCGCCGAAGTCCAGAACAAGAATTTTTTCATTCAATGTGGTCACCTGCTTTCATTTAGTCTGCGTATGATTCAGTATATACGGTTACAGGGCAGTTTAAACAGTGTTTTTAATCCGAAATCTTAAAAATGCCGTGGTTTCAGTATACGATCTGTTCGGCCGCGGCTTCCGCAAAGGGGCCGGGAAGGATGTTCATGTCCCTGTATCTTCCCAGATAGTCTTCACGGAATATGATATCCGAACCGTCAGGATTTTCAAAGCGTTCTTCCGGTTCAAAGGCTTTTCCGAGAAGATTGGATGAGATCAGGCGCACATCGAAATCCCGGATAGCATCGTAAAGATCCGTGCGCAGGATCATATGCCCGTTTTCTTCCGACAGTTCGATGAAGACCGGTCTGTCGGAAACGATCAGAGCGTGCCGCTCTTTTTTGTATTTTTTTGCACCGGCAAGATAAACATTGCCTTCGGCCCATACCGGAAGCGGCCGGAAATGAGCGGGCTCCAGCTTTTTCATATCCGGTTCTGCCTGATCCATGACAAACCGTTTGATCCAATCATCAAAAATTTCGTAGTCATCAAAAACATGGGTTCCGACTTCCCGGTTGTCTGTGAACCAGGTTTCTTCGCTGTCACTCCGGAGTAATACGGCTTTATCCGGCCAATGCTGAACGAAGATGTTATTGAAGAAACGGTCATCGCCATGGAGGATCGTCATAAAGCCCATGACTTCGGTCCTGTGAGGAATATGGTAGGGCGTGTAGCGCTGGCGGAGCTTCCCTTCCACCATGCTGTCACAGCCTTCTCCCACGGCCGTAAAGGAACCGCAGATGAGGTTGTGGACAAGGGCAACACCCTGCGCGGCGAACCGAAGAGATACATCGGAAAGGAGCAGGTTGTTGTCGATGAGAGTCGGTCCGTGGCTGACTTCCACAAAAAGATCCTGACTCATCATGCCGCCCTGAAGGGGTTCGGCAAAGTCCGGTTTCTGATTGTCGTGCAGCAGGTTCTGTGAAATACGCGTCCCCTGCGCTTCCCAGTCTGTCCAGATTCCCATCGTGCAGTGATGAATATGGTTGCGTCTGATGATGACATCGATGGCGGCATGCAGCTTGATCCCGGCAATTTCGGCGCCGCCCAGTTCCATCATATTGTTGATGTGATGGATGTGATTGTCTTCGATAACGGAGAAAACGGCTCCCATCCTTCCGATGATGCCGCCCTGCTGGCAATGATGGATATTATTCCGGCGGATGATATGGCTGCCGATCGTTTCCTTTGTCCATCCGTGATACTGCCCGCGGCACACTGCGTCCCGCTCCATCTGGGTGGGGCTTTTGACATGCTTATTTGTAAAATAATGATCATTTTCGGGATCGAGATATTTGCCGAGTCCGATGCCGGAACATTTGCTGTTGGAGATCTCACAGTCCTCGATGATCCATCCTTTTGACCAGTGGGGACCGATCATGCAGTCCTGGTGGGCTGCAGGAGGAGCCCAGCACGTTGCGGCTTTCGTGACCGTAAAGCCGCGCACGGTGATATAGCCGATACCGGTTTCTTTCGGTACGAAGCATTGTTCTCGGACGTTGATTTCCATTTTTTCCTGATTCGGGTCGGCACCGGAAATATTAACATAGAAGATGGTTTTCCCGCCTTTTTGTTCAGAGTACCATTTGCAGCGTGACTCTTCCGGTTCCCATGAACACCTGCAGATCTCTCCGGCAATACATTCTTCAAGGGAAAGAGCCTCGTAAAGCATCCGGTCGTTCCGATATACGGCACCGGTATGTCTGGTGCGCCCGGCAAAATACCAGTCACCGTAAACGTAGGTGGTGTAAGGGTTGTAACCGGCAAAGACGGAAGAGTCGACGCTCGCCGTCCAGACATCTCCTTTATAGGGAACCCAGCCGGTCAGGAGCTCGGCGCCGGTTATGACAGCTCCAAGAGGTTCGGAACTGGTATAGGTGATGCGTGCATCTTCACGGCCGGCATGAACCGGATGGACATATTCGCGGTAAATACCGGGCGCCACGATCACCTCGTCACCTGGCTGTGCGGCAGCCGCGGCTTCCTGAATATGCAGGAAAGGAGACTCCTTGCTTCCGTTTCCCGGTGATCCGGAGCGAATGTTTACATAAATCTTCACGGCAGAACCTCTTGAATTTCAGCCTGAGTTATTTCAGTACCTTGCTTCATTATTGTTTCTGAGGGGCGCAGCAGCGGTTTTTACCGGGATCTGCAGCGTCAGACAGCACTGCGTTTTCCGGAATTTATCACGGCATTTGTTGGTTTTTACCGGAATCTGTAAACTCGTCCGGTGCTGCATTTATCAGGATTTGTAACGGCATTCGGTTTTTCTTTATCGGAATCCGTAACGACGTTCGGTGCTGTTATGTATCATACTCATCCAGGAAAAAGTGACGCTTTCCGTCTTTTTTGTATCCGAGGACGGCATCGAGGTGAATATTCTGCATGCTTTGAAACAGGTTGCCCTCGATATTGTCATTGGTCTTCTTCAGTTCTTTGATCAGCGCCTTTGCTTCGAGCCGCTTCGAGCGGGTGTCGCCGGTCGCTTTATTTTCGAGAGAGGCTGTAAAGTGGCAGGCGCATCGGATAAAGGTGAGATCATTGGCGGCGCTCCACTTTCGTATATCGTCTTCCCGGATCAGGTACATCGGGCGGATCAGTTCCATGCCGCTGAAATTCGTGCTGTGGAGCTTCGGCATCATGGTCTGGACCTGTCCGCTGTACAGAATACTCATCAGCGTGGTTTCGATCACGTCGTCAAAATGATGGCCGAGCGCGATCTTGTTGCATCCGAGTTCCTGTGCCTTGCTGTACAGGTGTCCGCGCCGCATCCTCGCGCAGAGGTAGCAGGGAGACTGATCAATGTGATCGACGGCGCTGAAGATATCCGAAGAAAAGATCGTCAGCGGAATTCCGAGAAGACCGGCATTTTTATGGATCATACAGAGTGTTTCTTCACTGTAACCGGGATCCATGCAGAGAAAGACCAGCTCAAACGGAAATTTGTTCCGGCGGTGGATTTCCTGAAAAAGCTTGGCCATCAGCATGGAGTCCTTACCGCCTGATATGCAGACGGCAACTTTATCGCCGGGAAGAACCAGTTCGTAATTGGCGATTGCCTTTACAAATTTGCTGGTCAGATCACGCCGGAAGCGTTTTCTGAGTCCGGATTCAATTCCGGAGAGAGTATCGTCCGGGCAGGAATCCCCGGAAGAGAGAGTCTCGTCAGAAGAGATCTGCGGTTCGGCTTCCTCGGAAAAAGGTGTGGTATCTGAAGAAAATGTATCGTCTGTTTTCATATCGCGTATATCCCGTTGCGGAGCAGCTTTTCCCGGTCAGTTACCTGAAAATTGTATCATTGAAATTCCTGAAGAGAAAGTATTTTCCTTTTTGACCGGACAAAAATATATCTTGAAATATATCTTGAAATACGGATATCTCTGTGATATACTTTCACATACAAAAAGTATTCTTCTTTTTATCCGCACGATTCGGACCTTCGGTCAGGTGCGGAAATCCCATAGTACAGATTCAAAAATGAGTGTATCACGCCCGGTTTACGAATGAGTGTATCACGCCCGGTTTACGAATGAGTGTATCACGCCCGGTTTACAGGAGAGGCGTGAGGAGTGTTTTTTATGCCTTCGCACAGGGTACTGCGGAAGTTTTCGGAAAGATCCTGATGAAGCAGTGCGTGAAAATTGTGCGGCTGTACGGATCGGCAAAGGGTTGATTATGAACGGGAAATACGAAGGAAATGAAAGATATCGTTTTATAAAAGAGATCGGCCGCGGAGGAACATCGGTCGTCTATCTTGCAGAAGACCGGCATCTCGGGAAAGAATGGGCGGTTAAAAGGATCTTCAAAGAAACGGCGGATTCGGAAAAAGGCTGGAAAGGATCCTGTTTTCGTGCGGAGATCGAATGGATGCGCAGACTGGAGCATCCGTCTCTGCCCCGGATCGTGGATGTATTTGAAGATGACGAAGCCGTCTGTATCGTCATGGATTACGTACGCGGCGAACGTCTGGATCTTCTTCAGAAGCGAATCGGAACGGTTTCCGAACCGGTGGCCCGGGACTGGATGTGCCAGCTTGCAAAGGTATTGTCGTGGATGCACAGCCAGGATCCGCCGGTCATATTCCGGGATATGAAGCCGTCCAATGTGATCCGGCGGCCGGACGGCAGTCTGACGCTGATCGACTTTGGTATTACGAGGGAATACAAGAGCGCACAGAGTTTTGATACGGTTCATCTCGGCACACCGGGCTTCGCGCCGCCCGAACAGCACGGGGGAGGGCAGACAGATGCCCGGTCGGATATCTATGCTCTCGGCATGACGATCACATGCCTTCTTACCGGCATACAGCCGGACGAAGATCCCTGTCTTTACAGATCCCATCCGTTTCAAACCATCCGTCCGGATCTATCAGAAGATTTCGGAGATATCCTGAATAAATGCACGGCCTTTTCTCCTGAGGACAGATATTCGGACGGCGGAGAGCTGCTGAGGGCGTTGTGCAGCAAAAAACGCTTAATAAGAAAACCGGTATTCCGGAGAGACAGAAAACGGATATTTCGAATGAACGAAGAGCCGGCACTTCAGAAAAACGGAAAACCGGTACTCCGAAAAAATGAAAAACCGGTACTCCAAAAAAATGAAAAACCGGTATTCCGAAAAAATGGAAAGCCGGTATTCCGGATGATCCGTCCAGTTCTTTTTGCTGCTGCAGTCGTGGAAGCGGGAATGATCCTTCTTACGGGTGTCGGCAGTGCGGACGGGGCGGAAAAAATGATGCAGGAAACGGGCAGGGAAGAAAGAGTGCTCTCCGGATCAGAAGATTCAGAAGATAAGGAAATGTCCGGGACAGCGGCGGGCAGTGCCGTACAGGAAGAAGAGGAAACAGAAGCAGATCCCGATATGCAGAGGAAAGAGGGGACAGGAGCAGATCCCGCTGTGCAGAGGAAAGAGGGAACAGAAGCAGATCTCGCTGTGCAGATGAAAGAGAGAACGTCAGCGGAAGAAACCGTTATTACGGGAATTCTGGAAAAGGTAAAGAATACGGGAAGGCTGGATAATGACGAAAGTGAACAGTTTCTGAAAGCCTGGAATAAATATACCGACAAGGATCCGGAAATAAATGACACATACACAGAACGTTGTTTTCAGGCAGGGAAAATGTATTTTTTCAACTATTCCGGAGAAGAAGGCTCCTTTCGGGAACGAATTCTATATGCACAGCCGTTTTTTGAAGAAGCACTGAATGCGGCAGAAGAAACAGAATGCGGTGCCGGACAAAGCGGAAATGAAGCAGAAGAAGAAAATCGAAATACCGGACAGAGTGGGAATACGGCAGAAGAAAATCGAAATACCGGACAGAGCGGAAATACGGCAGAAGAAAATCAAAAAACCGGACAAAACGGAAATGAAGCAGAAGAAGAAAATCGAAATACCGGACAGAGCGGAAATACGGCAGAAGAAAATC